>CAXTPJ010000560.1:0-3198 GCA_964245855.1 uncultured Ferruginibacter sp.
TTCTGTGCCATGATCAAGAATGAGATAGGAAATGCCCTGCAAGCCCACCTGTAAAATCAACTTGGCTTTGGCACTGATCGTATTGGTTGTTACTATTTTGAATGTTGGGTTCAATCTTTTTATTTAGGCAGGCAAAATAAGATATTTTTGCAAACTTATGGAAAGTGCAGCACCAATAAAAGATTTAAAAGTTGAGGTAACCAACAGGCAAATTTTATCCATTGCATTGCCCATTACATTTGCTATTTTGATACCGCAACTGAACCTGCTTACCAACAGCATTTTCCTCGGCAATTACAGCACTGAAGCATTGGGCAACGCAGGTGTTACCGGTGTGTTCTATTTAATTTTTGCGGTGGCCGGACAAGGATTGGGCGGCGGTATGCAATCGGTTTTTTCAAGGCATGCCGGCAATGATGATACGCAGGCTTTTAAAATCATTTTATCGCAGGGTATCCGCATCAGTTTGCAGGTGGCACTGGCCGGCATATTGGTCACTTGGTTTATAGCGCCATTCATCTGGCAATCATTTGCTGACCCGATTGCCTATCCGCAGGAAATGAGTTTTCTCAGGATAAGGATCTTTGGCCTTCCTTTTTTATACCTTTTTCAAATGGGCAATGCATTTTTAATTGCCTCCCTCAACAGCAAATATCTGGTGATCGGTTTCATCGCTGAAGCTGCGGTAAATATTTTATTCGATTACCTGCTCATTTTTGGCAACGGCGGTTTTCCTAAAATGGGTTTCAATGGTGCAGCCCTTGCGTCTGTAATCGCAGAGGCCAGTGGCTTTTTTGTGGTATTCATCGTACTCATCAAAACAGGGTTGAAAAAACAATTTGCTTTACTGCAGAATTTAAAGTACCACAAAGAAAAAAGTAAACAGGTTATTAAAATTGCAACGCCGCTGATGCTGCAATTTGTTATCAGCGTAACCACCTGGCTGGTATTTTTTATCCTGATAGAATCAAGGCATGATGAAACCGCAAAAGCAATCAGCAATACCATGCGGAATATTTTTGGCCTCACCGGTATGTTTGTCTGGGCTTTTGCCGGCACCAGCAATAACATGGTGAGCAACCTCATGGGCCAAGGCAGGGAAGATAAAGTGATAGAAGCCATCACTAAGATCATGATATTAAGCATGGCATTTTGTTGTTTCATGTGCTTGCTGGTAAATATTTTTCCTGTTCAATTTTTTAAATTGTTTGGCCAGGGGCCAGCTTTTGTTGAGCAGGCCATTCCTGTATTGCGGGTGGTCACCACTGCGTTGCTCATTATGAGTATTGCCAACATCTGGCTCAACGGCGTTACCGGAACGGGAAAAACAAGGGTTAACCTTGCCATCGAAATTGTTGCCATCATCCTCTACCTCATCTACACCTGGATCTTTATGAAAGTGCATTATATTTCACTGGCCATGGCGTGGAGCAACGAATTTGTTTACTGGATTTCCATCTTCCTGTTGTCATTTGGATTTTTAAAAAGTGGCAAATGGAAAACGAGGTGATGGGAACGCAGGTGTTACGGATTGGGCAGATGAAAACGGATTAGAATACATTTTTTTATCATCAGCCAATCTTTGT
The DNA here is from genome assembly GCA_964245855.1 of uncultured Ferruginibacter sp. Taxonomy (GTDB): domain Bacteria; phylum Bacteroidota; class Bacteroidia; order Chitinophagales; family Chitinophagaceae; genus Ferruginibacter. Next base: position 1,587 of record CAXTPJ010000560.1, read on the forward strand.
GCAGCTTCATTGGCGACGCTCCGTTCGGCTTCAGTTTTTTATAGCAGCGCTGGCCTTCCGGCATATATATTCTTTTCAATTCAATAAGCTTTATAAATACAAAATGCAATGCCCCAGTTTTACTTTTCCCGGTTAATATGCTCCTGGATTTTTAGTGTTATAATATTCGCTTCTGCCAATGGGCAAAGCAACAGCCTTCAATCCAAACTTGTTAGAACACAACACACCAATCAATATGCTTCCATTTCCTGCGGTCTGCAGGACAAAGCCGGCAAGCTTTGGTTTGGCTCAACCGGCGAAGGTGTGTATTGTTACGATGGAAAATCGTTCTCCAATTTCACTACAAATAATGGGTTGAAAAGTAATTGTATTTATACAATGCTGCAAGGCAACAACGGCAATATCTGGTTCGGTACTGATTCAGGGATTTGCCGATATGACGGCCAAAGCTTTTCTACGCTGGCATTACCTTTTGGTTACAGCAGTAGTTTATATCTTCAACAATCACCCCATAATACACCGGCAATGAATAATGCTGTCTACGCTATGGTGCAGGATAGAAGCGGCAAGTTATGGTTTGCCACCAATAACGGCATTTATTGTTATAATGGAAAATCATTTACGCTGTTTCTAGATGATATCAGCATTATCAACAAAGAAAACCTAAACCTTAAAAACATACGCTGCATACTGCAGGATAAGGCCGGCAACATTTGGTTTGCTTCCTGGTTTGAAGGCAGTATTCGTTTCGATGGAAAATCGCTCAGCAGTTTTAAACCCAATGGTGAAGTTTGGTTTGCCTCAATTTTCGAAGATTCAAAAGGAAATATCTGGGCAGGCAGAAGGGATAAAGGCGCATGCAGATATGATGGAACAAACTGGCAAAATATTTTGCAGCACGGCATCTTTGATTTGTGCGGCGTTCATCCTGAGCTGGAAGATCAACAGGGCAATATTTGGTTTGCCTCCGAGTTTGGCGACATTGTTGGCAGAGAAAACCATGGCGGCTTGTGGAAGTATGATGGTAGTACTTTCACAAATTACACCACTGCAAATGGCTTACCAGACAACAGCATTAACTGTGTTGTGCAGGACAAAGCCGGCAACCTCTGGATCGGCAGCCGAAACATGGGGTTATGCAAATTTGATGGAAAGGTTTTTGTTTGCTTTTAAGATGAATGAAAACGTAAGCGATATACCTCCGGAATTATATGAGTTTAAAACTATGATAAATAAACAAGAAAGAAAATGACTGACAGGTATCCCCATAACAAAGCAAATAATACATGAACAAGAGTTTCAAACCTTTTACCACGCCACAGTTCCGGCGAATAACCCAGGAATTGAATGATGAACCGGGCAACCCAAAAAATACTCAATCCCAAACAAATCATTTTGCCCAAATGAGTGCCGATCAATTCGCCAGCTAAAAAAATACAAAGGCAGCCCATCAGGAGCAACATCAATGCAATAAAAAATGTATGCACATACATCATCTGCCGGTTTACGAGGCTGAGGTGTTGGCATTCATTTTTCCAGTCGAAATACCTGGGAAACAAAATATGAATTGCGGAAAGCAGCATTAGTATTACGCCGATAATTTTAAGTTGCA
>CAXTPJ010000561.1:0-3196 GCA_964245855.1 uncultured Ferruginibacter sp.
AAGCATCCAGTGCCGCCCTGATGGTACGGCCGGTGTACAATACATCATCAATTAAAATTACCTGCCTGCCTTCTACCGAAAAAGGAATATCTGTTTTGTTGGCTGTGTGCAGTTCGTTGCGCACATCGTCCCGGTAAAAAGTAATGTCCAGCACACCGTACTGCACTTTTTCATTTGGAAAAAGCTGTTGAATATTCTCGACAATGTGCTTGCTCACCTGCACGCCCCTTGGCTGCAGTCCGATGAACACCACCTCATTCAATTGCAAATGATTCTCTGCCAACTGGTGCGCCAGTCGCAGCATGGTAAGGTGTAATTGTTGTTTATCTAAAATCGTTGTCAAGTAGTATTTTTTTCAAAGTAACGAAACTAAATAAATAAGATGAACATAAGTCGTCACGTTTTTAAAAGGTTAGTTTTCTTTACGCCAATATTCATCTCTTGTAAAAATAGTTTTCTGTTTTGGCAGCGTCCTATATAATTAAGCTGTTCAATATTTCTTGCTGTAAAGTGTTGCTTCCTTTGCTAACTGCATGCTTCTAAGATAACACCGGGCAAACCATAAATGTATGCCGGGCCGTAAGCGAATGGAAGTGCTTTGGTGAATAAAGCAAAAACTGTATCTCCTGATCGTTGTATGGCGTAAGATTCAACACAATCATAACCTAAAAACATTTTGGTCTTACTGCTATCATATACCCATTGATAGACTGCAATACTATCAAGTACCAAAGCTTCTTTTTTACAAGAGGCCAGTAGCTTACTTTACAGAAACCCCTTTTATTTGAATAGGTAAAATTGACATGATCATATAATCTCCTGGCCCCAACTTTTTCATATTGTTTTATAACATCGATATTTTTATTTTGTGATGTACAGGAGAAAGCAAACGTATCATTGCACAACAACTTAACAGTAAAGTTTGGCTGAGAAAATACCGTCATATAATTGATCGTTGGAAAATTAATTCCATCTATTTTACAATCATAGGTAATGCAGTACGTTTGTTGAGCAGTACACCGGGTAATACCAATCAAACTAAAAAACATAAAGGCGTAAAAATATTGCTTTAAAAAATTCATAAAGAATCGAAAAAGTAAAAGTGCCGTAATAACAGGAAAGCCAACTTTTAAAGCTGGCTTTCCTGTTTAAATTTATTGTTCCCCTAAAAACGGATAACGGTAATCCACCACCGGCGTTAATGTTTCCTTAATCGTCCGGGCGCTTAACCAGCGGTACAAGTTTAAAATAGAACCTGCTTTATCATTGGTTCCGCTTGCCCTGGCCCCGCCAAAAGGTTGCTGGCCAACAACCGCACCGGTTGGTTTATCATTGATGTAAAAATTGCCGGCACTGTTGCGGAGCTTGCTGGTAGCCAGTTCTACGGCATATCGGTCTTGCGCAATTACAGCGCCTGTCAATGCATACGGCGAAGTAGTATCCACCAGCTTCATAACCTCTTCAAATTCATTTTCATCATACACAAACAATGTCAGCACCGGGCCAAACAATTCTTCGCACATGGTAATGTATTTAGGGTCGGTGGTTTCAATTACCGTTGGCTCAATAAAATATCCATTGGTTTTATCGCAACCGCCACCTACAATCACTTTGGCGTTGCTGCCTTTTTTGAGGGTATTCTTAATGTAACCTTCCAGTTTATCAAAACTTTTTTCATCGATCACCGCATTAACAAAATTGGTAAAATCTTCCACGCTTCCCATTTTCATGGTCTTTATCTCAGCCACCAATTTCTTTTTTACTTCCGCATATAAATTGGAAGGTATGTAAGCTCTCGAAGCAGCCGAACATTTTTGTCCCTGGTATTCAAATGCACCTCTTGCCAGAGCAGCAACTACCACATCAACATTGGCACTTTTGTGGGCCAGTACAAAATCTTTTCCCCCTGTCTCGCCTACTATCCTTGGATACGAACGGTACATGGCAGCATTGCCGGCAATTGTCTTCCACATGTGGTTAAAAACACCCGTACTACCGGTAAAGTGTATCCCCGCAAATTCAGGATGATTGAAAACACCATCTCCCAACACCGGCCCCTCAACATAAATCAGGTTGATTACGCCATCTGGCAGGCCGGCTTCTTTTAAAATACGCATAAAGAGCTGGGCGCTGTAAACCTGTGTATAAGCCGGTTTCCAAACCACCACATTGCCACACATGGCAGCACTGGTAGGCAGGTTGCCACCGATGGCAGTAAAATTAAACGGGGATACTGCCAGTACAAATCCTTCCAGCGGACGGTACTCTACCCTGTTATGAATACCCGTTGCATTAATTGGTTGCTGGCGGTAGATATCACTTAAAAAATGAACATTGAAACGTAAAAAATCAATCAGTTCACAAGCCGCATCAATTTCTCCTTGGAAACAGTTTTTACTTTGTCCCAGCATGGTAGTGCCAACAATGTAAGGCCGATATTCGGGGGCCAGCAGATCAGCGGCTTTTAAAAAGATGGCGGCCCTGTTTTCCCAGGCTGTATTGGCCCATTGTTCTTTTGCTTTTAATGCAGCGGCGATGGCTTTTTTAACATGACTGGTATCGCCTTCATGAAAATACCCCAACACATGCTGGTGTTCATGCGGCGGGCGCATGGCAATTTTATTGCCTGTCCTTATTTCTTCGCTGCCAATGTACATGGGTACATCAATGCTATTGCTTTTTAATTCAGACAAGGCGTCTTTTAGTTTTTTCTTTTCCGTGCTACCGGGAGCATAATTCAATACTGGCTCATTGGCTGGCATGGGATAATTAAAATAACCTAGGTTCATACAATTTTATTTTAAGTACTGCTGAAAAATTATGTAGAAAACAGTGCATAATAATTTTATTACACGAATTAAAACTAATTACACGAATTGAGCAGTGCAAAACATTGCAGCAAGCTTTTTTATACTACAAAATATTCTTTACACAATCCAAATCCCTGCAAAGTAACAATCAATATTTTACTCCGGCTAATATAAAACAAGCGCTTTTCTACTAAACACTATTTGCCCATATTACGCACCATGTTTTTAACAAACGTCTTTTCCGGAAGTTTCAGCGCCGGTATAATGGCCAGCATGATCAGGAAAGCTGATATCAAAAAACTATCCTGCAAGGCAAAATGTTCAGCTACCGCAGCAGTATCTTTATTCGCCATATAATAATGAGCAATAAAAGTATGGATAACACC
>CAXTPJ010000562.1:0-3194 GCA_964245855.1 uncultured Ferruginibacter sp.
GCGGAATATGTAATGGATAGCTTTTTACACTGGCAGGATGGTGCTTTTGAGTTGAATGAGGAGTTTAATACCCAGCAAAAAGTAGAACAACATTTTGCAGGCTTAGAAAACAATAATGTAAACATACATATCAAAGGCGGGTTGTTTGACCTCATCAGCAATGTGATCTTTTTTGAAGAAGACGGTTCACAGATGCAGCAGTTTCACTTCCGCATTGGCATGGAGCAAACCACTTCGTTCCGTGACCTGGATGATTACAGCAAACAACGATTAAAAGATCTGTATGTAAATTATTTCTTCCGCAGGCAGGATGATTTCTGGAGAAAAGAAGCCATGCACAAACTGCCGGAATTAAAACGCAGCACCAATATGCTGGTATGCGGCGAAGACCTGGGTATGGTGCCGGATTGTGTACCCGATGTAATGAAGCAGATCGGTGCATTGAGCCTCGAAATACAGCGGATGCCAAAAGACCCCAAAACAGCATTCTTCCATCCCAATGATGCGCCGTATTTATCGGTGGTAACGCCATCAACCCACGATATGAGTACCATCCGTGGCTGGTGGGAAGAAGACCATGCCGCAACGCAGCGTTTTTATAATACGATATTGGGCCACTATGGCACAGCGCCCTATTTCTGCGAGCCGTACATCAACAAAGATGTAGTGATACAGCATTTGTATTCGCCGGCGATGTGGAGTATTTTCCAGTTGCAGGATATCCTTGGCATGAGCGCCACGCTGCGCCGTGAAAATCCCAATGATGAACGCATTAATGTGCCGGCCAATCCAAAACATTACTGGCGCTACCGGATGCAGATGACGCTGGAAGACCTGATCAATGAAACAGCGTTCAATGAAGAATTTAAAAATTATGTGATTGCCAGCGGCAGGTAAAAAATTGTATGAGCCCGGCTGAAGAATATGCATTGGGCTTCAGTGGCGTCGCACTCTTGTGCAAAATATCGTTGATGAGCAGATTTAGATACTTGTAATGCCAGTTTTTAACTGGCATTTTTTTATAAATGTGCTTGGGTTAAACCAGTAAATATCATTTCGTATTAAAAATGTAAATTGCAACAAATGATTTTTTATGGCCTTAGCAAAAGATTCTTCTAAAAAACCACTTCGCTCTAAACGTAGGTCGAAGGTCAAGTCAATGAATAAAGTTGAAATGTTTCAAAAAATGCTGGCGGATCAGAAATTTATTCGTGAAGCTATTCAGAGCGGTGTAACTTTTGAAGAATTAAGAGAAAAGTATGGCTACGAATTTGCAACCGTATAGTTATTACACATTTAAGCCTTATTATTACTCCTTTATAACAGAAATAGGTGTAGAATATAATTGTTACTTTACTCCATATCGGGCTTACTTTAAAAATCAACCTGCTTCTATTGCATCTAAATTTTTTTCTTTTAATTTGGAGTTAGCTAATAAGCTAATAAACAGAAAGGAGTTGATAAACGTATTGTTGATACAGTAATTACCATTGTTGGAAACTTTCTTAATGCAAAGATAAATGCAGTTGTTTATGTCTGTGATAATTCAGATGGGAAGGAAGCTGTGCGTTCAAGAAAATTTCTTAGTTGGTTTGCTTATACTGATCATCCTTCCAGTCAAATAATTCAGGTAGGCGGTGCTTTTGAAGCAGGTGGAATGAAACTGTACACTGCTTTATTGATTCATAAAGACAATAAGCTAAAGAAGAAAATTGTGGAGGCTTACCTTGACCTCATTGATAATGATGAAAAGTAATTTCCATTTTTTCTCATTATTTATAGCATTCATTTTTATATCCATGAAAATAAATTACAAAACATACAACCTTCCTTTTCATCATCCTTTCACCATTTCCAAAGGTACCAAAACACATCAGCCAACGTTGATCGTAGAACTGGAACACTTTGGCATCAGGGGTTATGGCGAAGCGCCGGCTATCAGCTATTACAATATTCCTGTAGAAAAAATGGTGGAAGACCTGGAAAGGAAAAAAATGTTCATTGAAAAATTTGCCTTCTCAGATCCGGAGAGGTATTGGCATTATCTCCACCATTTGTTGCCGGCCAATCCTTTTTTAGTCTGTGCCATTGATATGGCCGGCTGGGATATTTACGGACAAATAAAAGGCAAACAACTGCACCAGTTGTGGGGATTGGATACGGCTAACAGTCCGCTCACCGACTACACCATCGGTATCGACAGCATAGAAAAAATGGTGGTCAAGATGCAGGAAAAACCCTGGCCCATTTACAAAATAAAAGTAGGTGTGGAAGCTGATATTGAAATGGTAACAGCACTACGAAAACACACGGATGCAATATTCAGGGTAGATGCCAATGCCGGCTGGACGCTGGAGCAGGCGCTGGAAAAAATCCCTTTGTTGAAAGCGCTGGGAGTGGAACTGGTTGAACAACCATTGGCAAAAGATGATTGGGAAGGAATGAAAGTATTGTATGAAAAATCACCCTTGCCTTTGATTGCTGATGAAAGCTGCGTGGCTGAAATGGATGTAGAAAGATGCCACCAACATTTTCATGGCATCAATATCAAACTAACCAAATGCAGTGGCATTACGCCGGCCAGGAGAATGATTACCAAAGCAAGACAACTGGATATGAAAGTAATGGTGGGTTGTATGAATGAAAGTTCTGTTGGTACTGCAGCCATTGCACAATTAGCGCCATTACTGGATTATGTTGATATGGATGGCCCGTTGTTATTAAGCGAAGATGTAGCCAACGGAGTTGCATTTAACGCAGGCAAATTGAACTACACCAACTTACCTGGCCTGGGCATCGATATCAACTGGTAAATTAACTACGCTATGGAACCTGAAAACGAACAACCCTTGTTATTGATAAAACCAGGAGATACGGAAGTAAAGAAAACTTCTTTGTTAAGAACCCTGGTGAGCCTGGCGCTGTTTATCGGTTTATATTATGTTGCCTTTCACAGTTGGTTTGCGGTATTATCGTTGGTTACGGTTATTGTGATTCATGAAGCAGGGCATTTTATTGCCATGAAATATTTTGGCTATAAGGCTGTTAACATGACATTTATTCCTTTTGTTGGTGCGTATGTTTCAGGACAGGCTACCAGCCTTTCAAGAAAAAATAAACTCATCGTTTTATTCGCCGGTCCTTTTCCGGGCATCTTTATCGGCAGCATTGTTGTTTACATGTACCAAACAAGG
>CAXTPJ010000563.1:0-3186 GCA_964245855.1 uncultured Ferruginibacter sp.
CAATGGTTAGGTGAAAGTCTGCACGCTTGCTGGCAGGATAAGGCAATACATCTACGCCGGAAGAAAAGCCGGTCCCAAAGTTGGAAACTTCCGGATCGTATGATTTGTATTTGGTAATGGTGATAAAATTATTCAGCGACACACCTACTTTTAAGCCTTTGATAACTTTGGAAGCACCCGTGTTGAAAGCGTAGTACAAACCAATTTCCCTGATCTTAAAGAAACCGGAATTTTGTACGAAAGGTTCAGCAGTTGTACCAACCTGCATGATGCGGTAAATACCATCCGGCATATTATTTTTGTTGGTTACTTTATCAAAATCAGGACTGGTACCTCCAAAATCTCCCTGCAGCGAAGTCAGGTTAATGTTCTGTCCACCTTTTTTCCAGTGAGCCAGAAAGCGCAGGCTTAACCTGTTGTACAGCGTTACTTCATTAAAACTATTCATCTGGAAAGTTGGTTCAGCATTGCCAAGCACACCAACACCCATTCCGTTCAAACCCAATATCTGCGTAGCTGATTTGCCTTCTTCAATCTGGTAAGATCCCAGCACATAACCGAATGATCCCTGTGGCCTTGATGGAATAGTAAGCTTGGTTACTTTAGAACGATTAAGCCAAAAGTTAACCGATGTATTCCAGGTGATGATTTTGGTTGACACCGGCCTTGCATTCAATCCGATCTCAACACCCTGGTTGCGGAGGTTACCGGCATTTACCCAACGGCCGCTAAAGCCGGAAGAAGAAGCCAGGTTATCCTGCATCAGGAAATCAAAAATATTTTTGTTGTAGTAGGTTACCTGTAAACCCAGTTTTCCTTTCAGCATAGTAAGGTCGAAACCCGCTTCCAGTTCTGTTTGCCTTTCTGGTTTAATAGCCGGGTTACCCAGTTGCGTACCGATCAGTGAACCCGGATTTCCCTGTATGTTGGAGATCACCAAAGAAGTGAATTTGCTTCCATAAGCAGGCACATTGTTCGCCTGGCCATAAGCCGCACGGATCTTTAAGTCTTCAACAAATCCTTCTTTTACAACACCTAGTTTGGTAAGGTTTACGGATAAACCCGCTTTCGGGTAGGCGTAATATTTAGTAGCATCGCCATTATTGCTCGACCTGTCTAAACGAACACCACCGGTAACTGTCACTGCTTCTGCGATCAATGCTTCTTCCTGGATAAAAAACCCGTCATTTTTATATTTCCCCCTGAACTGTGTGGCATTCAAAGCGCCTGCCTGGTCAACGTTTGACTGGCCTGAAATCACCTGCGTTGCAACATTCAGCAGGTTATTGTAATTGCCATTCTCACCGGTAAAACCTGCTGAAGTAGTGAGCGATAATTTATCCGATGCGGCAAAAGTATTTACCAATGAAACAATGTAGTTGGTGCTGGTGTTCCTGGTGTTTCCCTGTACAGAAGTGCCTTTATTGATCGATTGAAATTGCAACTCACTTGGGAATAATGCATTGGTTTCTAAACTGTAAAAATCAACGCCACCCCTTGCAACCAAACGGGTAGTGCTTTTGCTTCCTTTTTGCAAAATGGCGTCCAGGTTAGCACCGGTAATAAAACGGTTTACGCCTTCATTATTGCGCATCAGTTGCAATGTTTGCAATGGATTGGATGCAGCAAAAGGGTTAGCCGGGTAATTACCAAAAGCATCAGGGTGCAGGTCAACAAAACTTGGAGTAGAAGATAATGCAATACCCAAAGTGGCACCCACATTATCATTGCCCTGCAATCCACGGTCGGCAGAAGAATTGATATAATTACTGCTGATCCCGATCTTGATATTATCGTTAATGCGGTGATCAACATTCAGCCGAACGCTGGTATTGTTGTAACCTGTTCTTTTCACAATTCCTTTTTCATCTTTGTGTGCCACTGATAAATAAAAACCGGTCTTATCATTGCCGCCGCTCATGCTCAATACAGAGTTCCTGGCAAAGCCGGTGTTACCATATATTTCCTTTTCATAATCGAAAATTTTACCGGCAGACTGGGCGGCTAAAAATTGCTGGCGCAACCCTTCACTTGCATTCGGATCACGGGATAAACTGGCTGCCCTGTCGGCAGTGAATGCCCTTACACCCATTAATTTCCTGGCTTTGATAACACCCAGGTCTTGCGATAAAGAGATTTTGGTAGTGCCTCTTTTTCCTCTTTTAGTAGTAATGATGATTACCCCGGCAGCAGCTTTGGAACCATAGATGGCAGCCGCAGAAGCGCCTTTTAAAATTTCGATGTTCTCAATATCTTCGGACCGTATATCAGCGATCCTGCTGGAAGGGTTATCCTGCACAGAAGTAGGCGCACCGCCGCTTGCAGCCTGCGTTACCGCATTGAGGCCACCAGAAGTAGCTGTATTATCAACAAACACACCATCCACTACATACAGCGGTTGTGTATTACCATATACAGAAGTTACACCCCTCAATTTCACTGAAATGCCACCACCCGGTGAACCGGAATTAGCATTGATATAAGCTCCCGGAATTTTTCCATTGATGGCGGCATCAAATGTTTGGGCCGGTGCTACGCCATTTAATTCTTTGCTGGAAATGGTAGCGACTGCATTGGCAAGGTTTCTTCTTCTAACAGAAGTAGCCAAACCCGTTACCACAACTTCATCTAATCTTGAAACATCTTCTGTGAGTTTCACTGCCAGGTTATTGGTTCCGTCAGCAGCAACAGTTTGCGTTCTGAACCCTGCAGAACTGATCATTAACTCGGCCTTATCCGGAATGGCCAATTTAAAATTACCTTCCCGGTCGGTGTTGGTTCCTGCACCGGTTTCTTTAATAACAACACTTGCATCGGCTATGCCGTTGCCCTTCCTGTCTGTTACCTTTCCACTGGCCGTTTTTTGTGCCAGCAATAATTGCGGCAGCAACATTACCAGGAGCAATGTGACTGCCGTTAATAATTGTTTTTTCATTTAGCTGTTTCGTTTTGGTTATTAATTATAAATACTTAGGGATGGTTTGAATTATCAATTTGATTTTGTACCAAGCTTCAGGAATACTATTGAACTTCATTGGCAAATATTATTTTGTTATTTTTCCTTTTGGGGAAAGGAAAAAATAATCACTCTTGACTATAGTTCTTTATGGAGCTTTTCTTTTATAATTCAAATAGACTTTTACTGTCGTTCTATTTTTTATCAACATCACAATGCTGGTAACCTTC
>CAXTPJ010000564.1:0-3184 GCA_964245855.1 uncultured Ferruginibacter sp.
GATTATTGCCGGTGACAATCTTATCAAACTCAGCCGTATACATTTCGTTGGCGTTATTGATCAATGTGCCGATTGCTTTGGCCCGCAGGAAACCTATTTTTTCATTTTTATTATTGATATTATCAACTTGTGTTTTGGTCTTATTAATGTCTCCTTTGCCGACAGAGCCAATCAGGTCAAGCAGCATTTCTTTGCAGGCGGTATGTTCTATAATGTTTAACCGGTGGGCATCTTCCAGGTCTATGATATTGTAACAAATGTCGTCGGCCGCCTCAACCAGCCATACAAATGGATGCCTTTTGTAAATGATGGGTTCATCGTTTTCTTTCAACATCGATGTATGTTGCGCTATTTCTTCAAAGGCCGTTTTTTCCGATTGAAAAAAACCAAATTTCTTCCTGTGGATGCCGGATTTCTTTGCCTTGCCCGAAGATTCACAAGGATATTTTGCAATGGCTGATAAAGTAGATGCAGTAAGGTTGAAACTGCCGCCAGACTTGCCATTTTGCTGTTGTGTTAAAATCCTGATGGCATTGGCATTGCCTTCAAAATTGATGAAGTCGTGCCACTCAGCTTCTGCAAATTGTGGCTTCAGTGTTGCGGCATTTTTTAAGAAGTAACTGGCAATGGCATCTTCGCCTGAGTGCCCGAATGCCGGGTTGCCAATATCATGGCTAAGGCAGGCTGCAGCAATCACATTGTTCAAACTGTATTTGTAAAATTCTTTGCTTTTTTCTGTAAGGCCAGGATATTTATTCGCAATAAATTCTCCTGCCAGTGAACCCAGCGAACGCCCAACAGAAGCTACTTCCAGCGAATGTGTAAGACGGTTATGTACAAACACGCTGCCCGGTAAAGGGAAAACCTGTGTTTTATTTTGCAAACGCCGGAAGGCAGATGAAAAAATGATACGGTCAAAGTCACGCTGAAAAAATGTTCTTGTATCCGGCGTAGTACCGGAGTGGCCTAAGCGATAAGCCGAGTAAAGTTTGTTTAAGTCCATTGAATGATCTTGTGATAAAAGAGTGCCTTTTTTTGCAACTGTAAAAATATTGACTTGTTTCCACAATGCTTTAACCTGATTTTTTTATTATACCAGCTTCAGTATTTCATAGCATCATCCTTGCGTCGCAATCCTTTCACCTGCATACCAATGAGCAGCATTTTTTACTCTTTCTGTGTAAATATCGTTTAGCACACAACCATAGCCACTGAGCAATTTTATAAAACTAGTTTAACTTTTTTCATTTTAACGGGCTGTTATTTTGTGCTGTAACAAATCAACAGATTCATCTATAAAAACAGTAACAATGAAACAGACAATTGAAGAAAGTTTACAGCATTATATTACAGGCTGGAACGAACAGGAAAGGCCGGATATCATCGCTGCGTTTGAAAAATGCCTTACCGCAGGTTGTACTTACAACGACAAGAATACTCCTTTGATCAATGGGTTGCAGGGCATTGCGGATCTTGCAGTTCAATCACTTGAAAAAATGCCCGGCAGGGCATTCAGCCGGATTTCGGAAGTAGATCATTTTGATAACAAAGGGCGTTATTACTGGCGGGTAAGTTTTACAAATGTGGGGTCGAGGGACTGTATGGATTATATTGAATTCAACGATGATAACATGATCAGCAGGATTGTTGGGTTTGTATAATACTTTCCTTTTAGTGATGGTGTAAATTTGATGAGAGGGCAGCAGTCAGCAAATGAACAATGCCATAAAAACTAAAGTTGAACGGAGCGTCATCCGTCCGGCCAACCATTCAGACGGGCCAATGCTGTCGCAATGAAATACCAATGCTGGTCAACAAATCATTATCTCTTTTTATAAGCAAATATGCGTGCATCCTTATCTTTATAAAAAGTTAAGGATGTACGATTTTATCATGCGCAATTTTGCCATGCACATTACACTTGACCGGGAAGAATCAGCAAAAGTGCAGGCTGCGCTGCAATACAAGGCCATTAAAAAGAATGAAGTATTGTTGCGAAGCGGTGAAATATGCAGATCGATATATTTTGTTGACAAAGGTTGTGTACGCATTTTTAATACCGATGACAAAGGTGACGACCACATTATTTCTTTTTGCCCGGAGAATTGGTGGGCGGCAGACATAGCTGGTTTTGCCAGCCAGTCGCCTGCATTCTATGCAATGAATGCCCTGGAAGATACGGAACTGTATGGTATAGAGTACAGCGCTTTGGAGCAGTTGTATGTAGAAGTGCCAAAGCTGGAAAGGTTTTTTCGCATACTCACGCAAAATGGTTTTCACTTGTACCAGTTGCGCATTACGGGCAATCTTTCCAAAACTGCGGAAGAAAGATACAGCCAGTTTCAGCGGCAGTACCCTGGATTGGAGCAGCGCATCAGTCAAAAGCATATTGCTTCTTACCTGGGTATTACACCGGTTTTTTTAAGCAGGATACGCAAGCGAAAATTTAGAGCGTAGCTTTTTAAAATGTGGTGAATGCGGCAGACACAATAACCTTAAATTATTCATTTGTTATGAACTTGAACCAGGTAACTATCCCGGTAAAAAATGTGGAAGCATCAATTGCCTTTTATGAAAAATCGGGGCTGCGTTTAATCGTTCGGTCGCTTCCTGAATATGCCCGGTTTGAGTGCCCGGATGGAGCTGCTACTTTTTCACTGCACTGGGTTGATGAGTTACCCTTAGGCAATGGTATGTGGGTTTATTTTGAAGTCGCTGATGTAGATGAAACAGTGCAATCACTGCTTGCAAAAGACATTCCTGTTGAAGAATTACCAACCGATAAACCATGGCTGTGGCGGGAGACAAGGCTGAAAGATACTGATAACAATCAATTGGTCATTTATTTTGCCGGGAGCAACCGGACTAATCCGCCCTGGCGGATCAACTAATAAAAAGCGTTTCATTTTCAGAAACGCTTTTTTATGATGTTTTAAACTAACTTTTCTTTAAAAAAATCAATGGTGCGTTGCCAGGAAAGTTCAGCCGCTGCTTTATCATAGCGTGGCGTAGTATCATTGTGAAAGCCATGATTAACACCCTCGTAAATGTAAACCGTGTATGGCTTGCTGTTAGCCTTTAAGGCTGCTTCATAAGCAGGCCAGCCTTCCGTAACTTTTGTATCCAATGAAGCGTATTGGATTAACAAAGGCGCTTTAATGGAAGGCACTTCTTCTGCTTTTGG
>CAXTPJ010000565.1:0-3184 GCA_964245855.1 uncultured Ferruginibacter sp.
ATATTAGAACACATGGTTGACACCGTACTGCAGTTTGAAGGCGACCGGCATTATGCTTACCGCATTTTACGCACCTTAAAAAACCGTTTTGGATCAACCTCCGAGCTGGGCATTTATGAAATGACGGGAAACGGGATGAGGGCAGTTAGTAATCCTTCGGAAATTTTAATTACACAAAAAGAAGAACAACTCAGCGGCATTGCCATTGCCGCAACCATAGAAGGCATCCGTCCTTTGCTGATAGAAGGCCAGGCATTGGTAACACAAAGTGTATACGGTACTCCGCAACGAACTGTGACCGGTTTTGATCTCCGGCGATTACAATTGTTATTGGCCGTTTTAGAAAAAAGAGGTGGCTTTCATTTTGGGGTAAAAGATGTGTTTGTCAATATAGCAGGCGGCTTAAAAGTTGAAGACCCATCCATTGACCTTGCCATTGTTTGTGCCTTGTTGAGCAGTTACGAAGATGTGCCGGTGAACCAGCATTATTGCTTTGCCGGAGAAGTTGGATTGAGCGGAGAAATAAGGGCTGTCAACCGCATTGAACAACGCATTGCAGAAGCAGAAAAATTAGGTTTTGAAAAGATCATCGTAAGTAAGTACAACGCCAAATCGATGAGTAAATTGAAGTACAACATTGAAGTGGTGGCATTGGCCAAAGTGGAAGAATTGTACCAGTATCTTTTTTGAGAAAAACATATTTCATCAGATTAGCATAGTTTGTTATATTCATTGTACCATTACAGTTTCTAACCTCTATGAAATGAAAAAACTACTCCGTTTATCAATTGTATTTTTATTGATGGTATCCATCGCATCATCCTGCAAAACCGGTGGGCCATGCGAAGATCCATTACCGATTGGCTATTCAACAATCACTTTAATTTTCAAAGATTCTTCTACCGGAAAATTTTTATATACCGAAACATCGCCCTCATACAATAAAGACAGCCTGAAAGTATTTACACTGAACAACGACAGCGTAGGTTCTTACAAATATGTTTTCAATTACAATAATCCTGCTATCAATAATTATCGCTTATCCATTTATCCAATTACTAACCCAACTACTTTGGATGGATCAGTTGATACAACAATATGTAAAAGGTTTGTCATTCAATATTATCATAACCAAAGAGATACCATCAACGCCTGCTTTAAGTCGGAGTATACCAAATGCAGCGCCCAATTTCAATCCATCAATGTATACCGCAATAATCAACAAATAGGCTCTGCAAATAGCACAACAGATGCAGAGGTAACGATATTAAAGAACTAACTATGAATTTACTGCAATCCGTATCAAACGATCTTTTACATCTTTTCTACCCACACACCTGCACCGGCTGCGGCAGCGATGTTTTATCAAACGATAGCCTGCTCTGTACAAAATGTTTCATTGAACTGCCGGTAACCAATTATGCACAGCATGCCAACAACCCGGTTGAAAAAACATTTTGGGGAAGGTTGCCATTGGTTGCAGCGCACAGCGAATATTATTTTGGTAAAGATGCCGTGATACAGCAATTGATACACCAGTTAAAATACAAAGGCAATAAAGCCATCGGTTTTTATTTGGGTGAACTGATGGGCAGGTCGCTGCTAAACAGTAACCGTTTTAATAATATCGATGGCTTGATACCGCTCCCACTTTTTCCCGATAAAGAAAGGAAAAGGGGCTACAACCAGGCAGCAATTATTTGCAATGGCATGTCTGAGGCAATGCAGGTGCCGGTGTTAAACAATGTTTTGGTAAGGCAACATTTTACTGAAACACAAACAAAAAAGCACCGCACCGAACGCTGGGAAAATGTATCGGAAAGTTTTGCCATCAACAACGAATATTTGGTAAAAGGCAAACACCTGATGCTGGTAGATGATGTGGTAACCACAGGAGCTACTTTTGAAGCTGGTGGAAAAATGCTGCTCCAAATTGAAGGCGTACGGTTGAGTTTGGCAGCTTTGGCAATTGCTACCAAGTAATGAAATAAGCTACCAGCGTTGCAAACCCAATATAATCTTATCCCGAAAAAAAGTTTTAAATAAAACAAGGCTTGATAAATACCATTATTTTTGAATCATGAAGCTAAGAGCAATAAAGCCAACATCATTAATTCTTCTCGGGCTGTTGCTGTGCATCTTATTTTTTACTTCCTGCAAAAAAGATTCGTTCATCACCAGTTCAGATGCAAGGCTTTCAACCATTGATGAGCCGTTGAAATTTGATACGGTGTTTACCAGTATCGGTTCCGTTACACAATCTTTTAAGATCAACAATGACAATGATCAAAAATTGTTACTGAGCAGCATCAAACTCATGGGAGGCGCCGCTTCTGCTTTTAAGATCAATATCAATGGTGTGCCGGCTCCGGAAGTTACCAATATTGAATTGGCGGCAAACGACAGTTTATATGTTTTTGTTTCGGTCAACATCAATCCTAACCTGGAGAATTTGCCTTTCATTGTAAAAGACAGCATTTTGATTTCTTACAATGGCAACAGCCGTTTTGTACAACTGGAAGCTTTTGGACAAAATGCCAATTTTCTGCGTAACAGGGTCATCAGTGGAAACATTACTTGGAACAATAATTTGCCCTATGTAATTTTAGACCGCCTGCAGGTAGATACCAACTCAATATTGACCATTGCGCCGGGTTGCCGGATATACAGTCATGCCAATGCGCCTTTTTTAGTTGATGGTACGTTGATCGCCAATGGCACTAAAGATAACCCGGTGATATTTACCGGCGACCGGCTGGACACTTTATACAAAAACCTGCCAGCAAGCTGGCCAGGCATTTATTTCAGGGAAAGCAGCAGCAATAATGTATTGACTTACACCACTGTAAAAAATGCTTACCAGGCAGTGGTGGCCGAAAGCCCGGCCAATAACAGCCAGCCAAAGGTTATTTTACACCAATGCATTGTTGACAATGCCTATGATGCAGGGTTGCTTTGCGTAAACAGCAGCCTGCAGGCAGATAACAGTTTGATCAGTAATTGCGGTACCAATATCAATATTATTTTAGGTGGCAGCTACCGGCTTGTCAACTGTACCGTTGCAGGATACGGTGCTTTTATTGCGCATAAAAATCCTGTATTATCGGCAAATAATTTTGCCATGATCAATGGTTCAAATATTACGGTGCCGTTGATCGCCGATTTTACCAACTGTATTTTTTGG
>CAXTPJ010000566.1:0-3180 GCA_964245855.1 uncultured Ferruginibacter sp.
CCTTTTTAAGGGTATCATGCGCATTGTTGACATACCGGTTAAACAGCAGGAAAGCAGCATCCAGCTTATTGGCACTATAATAAGTACAGCCCTTTTCAAAATCGGTATCACCAGTGCTGCTTTGCCGGGATTTATTGCAGGATATAGTAAATAAAATAAAAAAAATAGCGACCGATAAATAACACAATGGCTTCACGCAATTAATTTTCTTTAAATATAAAAAGAAAGGCAGAGTAATCTCTGCCTTTCTACCGGGGAATTTTTATTAAGGGTGCGGTGGCGGTGGAGGTGGTTTGGGATTGCCTCCTGTTTCACCACCGGTATTACCGGTTGTAGAAGAAGTGGAAGCAGTATTGATATGTACCAGGTTACAACTCCCGTGATTATCACATGTATGGTTTGGGTCTGTGCATAGTAATGCACCTAACCAGATGATAAGCTCTATCATTGTTTTTTAATTATTAAATGGTTTGAAAAAATTGCCTTTCCGGGTGGCGATCCCGGGCCGGACTGGTTTGTAAGAAGCGCTTCTTACGGTGGGAAGTAGAGCGTTGACCACAGCCTGGTTAGCAACTTCCCTTGCTGACCAACCCTGCTGCGATTTCCGCTTTCAGCAGATCACCCGGCTTGTTACCAAATGATCACAGTGCAAACATACAGTTGGCTGAAGGCCGTTTCTGCAAACGATTCCAATAATTCCAATGATTCCAGGGATTCCGGTTTCCCATAATGGTCTGCTTTTTATTATGCAGTATTTTCAATGAATAATTCCAACTATTCCAATTATTACATATCTTGATTGATATAATACAAAATGCAGTTTCTATTTATAGACTATACTAATCTCATTCTAAAAACTTATGAAGAAAGGAAAGATTCTAGTCAGCTTTCTCAATTGTTGGTTGACCCTACAATCGGCAATCTAAGTAAGGCTTGCTTCAATAATTATGTTGACAGGAGTAAAAGAGGTGAGGAAGAAAAGAATACGCTGGAATCATTTTTCGGAGTGCCCCCTACAAACATTCCTTTTATTGATCTTATTAAAGGATACCCAACATCCAGATTTAAGCCTCTTCAAAAATTAATAAAAGGGGAAATAAAAAATCCGGCCTCGGTTAATGTAGAATTACTGGCCTGGCTGTTAGATTTTAAACCCAGACCTTTCGGAAATGCGCAAAAGATTTTTGCTAACAAAAATCCAGAAACAACTAGTCAATCCAGCCCCGTTAACGGAGGTAATGATAATATTTCTGAGGATGATAATTGTGAAGATGGACAGGACGAAATACCATTTAAAAAAAGCGATATTATTAGTGAGAATGTTTCGCAAGAAGGGAGTAACAAAAAGATGTTTATAAATGATGAAACTGGGGATCCCCAGAAGAATAATTCACAGAAAAAATTAGGATTAGCTGCTTTAGTTAGTTTGATTATCCCAATACTTTTGGGAGGACTGTATTCTTTGCAGCAGCATGGTAATTTTGGAAGTATGATTTTTGGCAACGCGGGATGCATGTACTGGGCAGAAGATCATTATGTAGAGGTTTCCTGTAATGAACCTCCAAAAGGCCGTCTCTTTTTGCCACTGGATATGGAGAAGGTAAATAGTTTTAGAAGAATTACAAGAGAAGACACCATAACTGAATGGTCGATCGGAAAAATTTATTACATAAAAGATAACAACAAAATCAAATGTTATACAGAAAGCGGCAGTTATCCCGAAGAATTGAACCGCTCATTAAAAAAACTTACACCACGCATATTTGACAGCCTGCAAAAACAATTGAAGCGATAAATTAAATGCTAAGCACCTGGAAAGAATCAGTCAGCCCATCAATAAAATGTATTAAAATCGATGCTTGGCATCCAAACCAATCTTCCACATCTTATGTATTAATGGCTGAAGATTTTCATTTCAAAAAAATGCCCCTAAAGTTTATGCATTCCTGAATTGATAAATATTTTAAACTATAAGAGAAAACGGAAATAAAAAATATAGTACAAGAGTCACGCTGAAAACGTAATCGTTGATGCGATGCCAATAACGTTTAATGCGTTTTATACGCTGCCTGCGACTTCTGGCATTGATCCAATTTCAAACTTCGCAGTCCATTCTTTTATAGATTCTATAATCGGCAAAAAAGCCAACCCTTTTTCCGACAGACTGTACTCCACCCTCGGCGGCAATTCTTTAAAAGCCAGCCTTTTTATTAATCCATCTTCTTCCAGTTCTTTTAACTGTTCGGTCAATACTTTCCGGGTAATGTGCGGTATAATGGCATCCAACTGGCCAAAGCGGATGGTACGGGTGCCAATCACATTTATAATGATCGGTTTCCACTTGTTACCGATGGTGCCGATCGCCCTGGTGAAAGGGCAATTTGAATTGCAAAACCTGTCGTCTCTCATACTTGAAAATTTAGTAGTTACCCAATGGTAACCAGAATACACTGTAATGGTTACAAAAATAAACCATTGAAAGTATTTTTGTGAAACTAATTTAAAACAGAGAAAAATGAACAGGTTAAAAAACAAAGTAGTTGTCATTACCGGCGGTAATAGCGGTATCGGGTTGGGCATTGCCCGGGAGTTTGAAAAGGAAGGCGCCCTTGGATCTATCATAGGCAGGAACCAGGAAACACTGGCCAGTGCAGCAGCCCAGCTTGGAGAAAATTTTATAGCCATCAATGCCGATGTAACCAGCCTTACCGACCTGGAACGGGTGTTTGAAGAAACATTTGGCAAGTTTGGTAAAATAGATGTGCTGGTAGCCAATGCAGGCGGTGGAGTTGCAGGAACAGTAGCCAGCATTGGCGAAGCAGAATACAACAAGACAATGGACCTGAACCTGAAGAGTGTTTACTTCACCGTTCAAAAAGCGTTACCCTACATGAATGATGGTGGCTCTATTATTCTTATTGGTTCAAATGCTGCACACCGGGCATATTCCTCTTTCACATTGTATAGTGCTGCAAAAGCCGCCGTGATCTATTTGGCCAAAGGATTTTCAAGCGATTTATTAGAGCGGAAGATCAGGGCGAACGTGATAACACCGGGCACTACCGATACGCCGGCGTTTGAAAAGTTTATTCCTGCAGAACAAATTGACGCTGTAAAACAACATTACGCAGCGGCAATGCCAACCGGCAGGATAGGGCAACCGGCCGATATTGGTAAAGC
>CAXTPJ010000567.1:0-3172 GCA_964245855.1 uncultured Ferruginibacter sp.
GTGGATTTTATTCTGCACCGCTGCGGTTCCTGGTGAGGTTTGTTGCCTGGGCAGAAGCATTGATGGTTGCCCCTGTTGTGCTGAGAAAACTGAAAGAGGAATAAGCTGTATCAATTATATTTTTATTGCGTTTTTTATAATGCACTTCCAGCCTGGTGGCTGCATCCTGCAGGTTCACATAAAATAACCCGTTGCCCTGTCCTTCTTCTGCTACTACCGCAAACCCTTTGATCTTACTTCTGAAAAGAGAATCTGACAGGTAAGGTTTACTGCTGCCGGGTGTTGTATCCCAGTTGGCAATGTAGTTTTGTAAGAAAGCATCCGTTAATGGAATGCGTATCTGGTTATTAATGGAATCGTAGATACTACCGGTTGGATAAAAATAAGTGAATCCACGAACGCTGGTAGGCAGGATTGTTTTAACATCGCTGGCTGCAAAACCTAACCCGTTATTGGCCCCGCCATTGGGAACATAATTAAGGTGATAGGCAGAATCTTTAATAAAATTGTCGTTGTTCTCATCCAGCACATATACCCTTAAACGCTGCGGAATAGTAGTATCGCCGTAATACGATTTAAACGAAAGACATAAAACAGCAGAGTCAAACTTGGTTCCGGGTATCAGTGTTGGATTAATGGTATCACCGGCTACACCAAAATAATAAGGATAAAAAGAAGGTTTTAATTCAAAGTACAACTTTGCATTGGTTGTTCCAAAAACCGGGTCGTTTGAAATATTTCCGAGAACATGAAGGTCGCTTATCTTAACCTTGATAGAATCATCTTCACCATACATTACCTGGTTGGTTTCAATATCACAGGTTTCTTCAAATGTATGCACATTGTCTACAGCAGGGATCAGATCTGACCCCAATGTGGTAGTATCGATCTTGGTACAACTCCAGTTAAAAAAGGAAAATACTACAGCTATTAATGTGAGTACAGGTAAATTTCTTTGCACAAAAACTATTTATATGAGAGGTTGGAAATGCTTACAGGTTACTATTTGGCAAGATCGGCATATAATTGTAAATAGTCTGTTAAATCACTTTCCGGGTTAAATGGCAATGTTTTTTTGCCCTTTATTTTACTGAATTCTTCTAGCAGTTTCTTATCAACCTTTTCTGCGCCAAAAGTAACTGCATCCGCATAAGCAGCGCCGCCACGGAACATCGCAACGTTGTTAATATCTTTAAAGTAATCCAGTTCTTTCTTGGTTACATTATCATTGATGGTGATCAGCTTTAAAAAATCAGCACCCAACTTTTCTTTAAAAGTAGTTTGTCCGATGGTGTACACCACTTTACAATTATTGAATACCGGTTCTTTTTTGTATGCCGCTTTAATAAACATAGGAATCAATCCTGTCATCCAGCCACTGCAATGGATAATGTCTGGCGGCCAGCCAAATTTCTTAACCGTTTCCAAAGCGCCTTTACAGAACAAAGCAGTCCTTAAACCATTGTCATCATACCACTTATCGTTCTCGTCTGTAAAAACGGTTTTGCGTTTAAAGTAATCTTCGTTATCGAGGAAATATACCTGCAAACGGGCATTAGGCAAAGAAGCCACTTTTATCATCAGTGGATAATCATCCCCATCGATTGATACATTGATACCAGACAAACGCACTACTTCATGCAGGCGGTGCCTTCTCTCATTGATCACTCCAAAACGTGGCATGATGCACCTAACTTCCATACCAGCGTCGTTCGATTTTACTGCCAGTTTGTTGATGATGTCTGCAAAGTCTGTAAGTTCCACATACGGCGACATCTCGTTGGCAATAAACAATATTCTTTTTTTAGTTGACATTTGTTTTTGGTTAATTTGTCCGTTAGGTTTTTCTTTGGGTGTGCAAAAGTACAATAAATTCTACATAAAATCAGTATTCCCGTCCATCGGCACTTAACAGGTTACCCCCATGATCATATTTAAGCAGGTTATTGATATTCAGCGGCATCTACGGTTACTGCAGCAAAGCGGTAAAAAAATTGGTTTTGTGCCCACAATGGGCGCCCTTCACCAGGGGCACATTTCTTTATTGGAAGCAGCAAAAAAAAACAGCGATGTTACGGTGAGCAGCATTTTTGTGAACCCAACCCAGTTTAACAATGCCACCGATTTTGAAAAATATCCCAAAACCATGGAACAGGATATCCTTCAACTCGAAAAAGCCGGTTGCGGTGTATTATTGCTGCCATCGGTAAAGGAGATGTACCCCGAAGGTTTGGAGGTTTCCAAACATTTCGACCTGGGTTACCTGGAAACAGTGCTGGATGGCGCTTACCGGCCGGGGCATTTCCAGGGCGTTTGCCGGGTGGTTGAAAAATTACTTACTATTGTTCACCCCGATAAATTGTTTCTTGGACAAAAAGATTATCAGCAGTGCATGGTCATTACCAGGCTGGTTGAGTTGATGGGAGTTGACACAGACATCGTTATTTGTCCTACCCGGCGTGAGGCAGACGGACTGGCCATGAGCAGCCGGAACCTGCGCCTTGATAAAACGGAAAGAAAACAGGCCCCGGCAATTTATCAAACGCTGCAATATATTCAGCAACACATTCAACCCGGCGATTTGAGTTCATTAAAAACAACAGCGGTGAAGCAATTGTCTCACGCTGGTTTTAAAGTGGATTATGTTGAGATTGCTGATGCCAACGATCTTTCATTGATAGAAAATTGGGATGGTAAAACCCCATTGGTAACATTGATAGCTGCGTTCCTGAATGAAGTAAGGTTGATTGACAACTTATTATTATAAAAATGGCTGATAATATCCGGTAGCCTAAAGTAAAATTCATATCCCATTCCTTCGTATTTTACAGCCGGTTATGAAAAAAAAGCTACTGACTGCACTGCAATATGCTATCTTCCTCGGGCTGGGTATCTTCTTAGTGTGGTGGAGCATCCGTAAAATGGATGATAAAAGCTGGAACGAATGCATCGAAGCGCTTAAATCTGCCCGGTACATTTTATTTATCCCTGTATTTTTCATTATTTCCGCCAGCCATCTCAGCAGGGCCATGCGCTGGAAAATATTGATGAAACCGATGGGCTACAATCCAAGGCTGATTAATACTTTTTTTGCGGTGATGATTGGTTATTTGACCAATCTCGCCATTCCACGGTTAGGCGAAGTGATCAAATGTACCATCATCGGTAAATA
>CAXTPJ010000568.1:0-3171 GCA_964245855.1 uncultured Ferruginibacter sp.
CTAACCGGGGCGCTGGCGATTCCAAAGTACTTGATGCATTAAATATTTTTAGCGAAAAGAAAATAGTTGATAATGAAATATTGGTTTTAAAATCAACAAGCCTGATGCAGCAAGTTGTAGATTCGCTGGATTTATATGCCACAGTTTTTAATAAAGGGAAAGTAAAGGCAGAAGAGTTGTATGGATTAAATTCTCCTTTAAAATTTGTTGCCCTTGAAAAGGATAGTGTGATTAATTATTCCAGCTATTATTTTAAAATGGATTGGGCAAACAAGAAAGTGGTTATCAATAATCAATCGATACCTTTTGGGGGCACAGTATTGCTGGACAGTGTAAATTTCAGGCTGGTAGTAAACAAACAGTACAATCAAAATTTAGCGGGAAAAAACTATTTTGTAAGAATAAGACCAGTTGATGCTGCCGCTGCCGAAATAATAAATTCCGGGGCTTTAAAAGCTGTTACATTATCAAATGTATCAACCGTATTAGATGTAAAGATTGAAAGTCCTGAACCATACAAAGCGAGGGATATTTTAACTCAGTTGTTTAAAGTGTATAATACCGAAGGCATAGATGATAAAAATCAAATTGCCCGTAAAACAGTAAATTTTATAGATGATAGATTAAGGTTGGTTTTTAGCCAACTGGATAGCGTTGAACGTAACATTGAGTATTACAAAAGCCAGCAATCTTTGTACGGTTTGGGAACACAGGGGGATTTGTATTTTGAAAAAGTGCAGACGCTTGACACAAAAAAATCAGATGCAGACCTGCAGCTTTCAATTTTGGAGCAAATAAAAAATTATGTTGTAAATAAAAAGGCAAACCCAGGTATAGTTCCATCATTGATGCTGGTGAATGACCCAACTTTGTCAACATTGCTTTCTAACCTGTATACCGCTGAATACGAAGCAGATAAAATAAAATCAACAGTAGGGGAAAAAAGTGAAACTTACCTCGTGGCTGATGATAAAGTTAATCGTTTGAGAGCCGATATATTAGAAAGTTTGGCGAATGTAAAAAACACATTACTTACTATTAAAAAGGATGTTGTATCTCAACTTGCAGCTAACAATGCACTGCTTAAAACAATTCCCCAAAAAGAGCGTGGTTTACTTGCCATTAGCAGGGAGCAGGCCATTAAGAATAATATTTACTCTTTTCTTTTACAGAAGAGAGAAGAAACAGCAATATCTTCTGCTTCAACTTCCTCTGATCTTCGGGTATTGGAAGAGGCGAAGTCTTATGGACCTATCAGGCCGATTGCGAAAGATTACTACCTTACCGGCTTTATAATAGGATTACTCACAGCTGTTTTTTTAGTGCTGTTGAAAGAACAGTTTAAGAGTAAAATACTATTCCGTGCAGAAGTAGAACAGAAAACTGATGTGCCATTTGCTGGTGAAATTATTCAGGCCAATACTAAAACACCGATAGTTATTGGAGAAGGTAAAAGAACTGTTATAGCTGAACAATTCAGGGCATTAAGGACAAATCTTGCATTTATGGGGCTAAATGAAGTCAACAAAACAATTTTAGTTACTTCAAGCGTTTCAAGCGAGGGCAAAAGTTTTGTTGCCATTAACCTGGCAATTAGTTTTTGCCTTACAGGAAAAAAAGTTGCCCTGCTTGAAATGGATCTTCGGAAACCCAAATTAAGTAAGTTAACGCAAGTTAACAGAGATCCCGGTATCTCTAATTACGTTGCAGGAAAAGCTACTTACAATGAGATAATAAAAGAAACAGAAATACCTAATCTGTTCATTATTTCTGCCGGAACAATACCGCCTAATCCAACTGAATTGATAGGCAAGCCAGCCTATCGCCAAATGGTAGAACGCATTAAAGCAGAATTTGACTATGTGATCTTTGATACGGCTCCAATTGGTCCTGTTACAGATGCTCAATTATTGAACGAATATGCAGATGTAACACTCTATGTAATCCGGCACGATAAAACTCCAAAGGTGTTTATCCGCATGATAAATGAGTTGAGCGTAAACAAAAAGTTCACTAATATGGCTTTGGTGTTTAATGGGTTGAAGAAAAGGGGTATATCCTTCGGCAGCATTAATGCGGGGTATGGGTATGGTTATGGCTACGGTTATGGTTACGGCTATGGCTATGGCTATGGATATGCGATAGACGACAGTAAAAAATACTCGGCGAGGTTAAAGAAATTGTGGAGTAGATTTAAGACTAATATAAGAGAATAAAATACTAAGACCCGGTTGATACTTTTTTAATTCCGGGTATAAAATACAATGCTGGCTTCAGTTCGACTGTGACTGAGGGATAGCGAAGCTATGCAATGACAGATACGGAATTCAATTGGTACGCAGTATATACAAAGCCAAGATGGGAAAAAAAAGTTGCAAAACTATTGGCCGATAAAGGCGTTGAATACTATTGCCCTCTAAATAAAGTGGTAAAACAATGGAGCGACCGCAAAAAGGTGATACTGGAGCCTGTTTTTAAATCGTATGTTTTTGTAAAAATAGACGAGAAGGCCAAATGGGAATTGAGGAAAATAAATGGCATATTGAATTTCGTATTCTGGCTGGGAAAACCGGCACTGATAAGAGAAAACGAAATAGAAATAATTAAGAAGTTTCTGAATGAATTCGATCATGTGGAAGTAGAACACATTGATCAGTTAAAGTTAAATTCACCGGTGCGCATCAAACAAGGGCTACTGATGAATTATCACGGTATGTTAATCGAAGTGGCAGGAAATAAAGCCAAAGTAAAAATCGAGAGTATGGGGATCAGTCTCAGTGCATTATTCGATAAAAAAAACCTGGAACCTGCCAGGTTTATAAATTAGTTGTAATCCTAAATGGGGCTGCTTATATTGTAGTACAATCATCTGCCTAATAAATTCTTTATCCAATAGTCTGAATTTTCATGTGTCGTATTACTGGCATAGCTAACCCATCTTTACCAAAAGAGCAATTAAATGCCCTCGTAAGATCCATGTGCACCACTTTGGAACATGGAGGTCCTGATGATGAAGGCTTATTTGAAAGCCAGGGCCTTTGTATTGGACACAGAAGGTTATCTATTATTGATACCTCTACCGGCGGCCACCAACCAATGGCGTATGCAAATGGCCGGTTCATTATCTCGTACAATGGTGAATTATATAATTATAAAGCAATAAAAAAAGAC
>CAXTPJ010000569.1:0-3167 GCA_964245855.1 uncultured Ferruginibacter sp.
CCTGCAGCGTTTTAACCTCATCAATTTATTGAGCCGTGAAAGAACGGATGTTGATATTTTTTCCGGCAGAATTGATGCTGACAAATTAGCCCAATTAAACAAACTGATCAATTACAACAAACAGGATGAATTTTTTATATGCGGACCTGAAGAAATGATCTTTTGTGTGAGGGATTTTTTACTGGCACAACAGATCGACAAACAAAAAATTCATTTTGAATTATTTACTACAACAGGTATTAAAAACAAGCAGGCAAATAAAGTTTCAACAGCTTTATCAACGGAAGATAAAACTACTTCGGTACAAATAAAACTGGATGGAAGAACCGTAGAGTTTGCCATGGGCTTCAACAGCGGCAGCATTTTGGATGAAGCGCTGAAACAGGGCGCTGACCTGCCTTTTGCCTGCAAAGGTGGTGTGTGTTGTACCTGCAAGGCAAAGTTGCTGGAAGGCCAGGTAGCAATGGATGTGAACTGGGGATTAGAGCATGATGAAGTAGCACAGGGATTTATTTTAACCTGTCAGTCTCACCCCGTAACGGAGAAAGTTGTGATTGATTTTGATGCAAGATAGATGCCCCCTCCGCCCCCGAAGGGGCAACCTTGAAGCCTGCTAATGTATTCCCTTTGCCGACTTATTTATGAATGTTGCTTCTTAGCAATTTTTTCCATCTAAAAACTTATACCACTCTTATTTGCGTCTTTCCTTTCTTTGCGTCTTTGCGTGATTTTCTTGATTTATTAACTGCGAATCTGCAATCAATGTTTTATTGGTTCTAAAACAGGTGCCTTTAAAAACTGCCACCACATGATCATTTTGATTGGTGATGGTAATGTGATAAAGGCCGGTTGATTTTCCGTTGTGTAATTCTTTGGCTTCGGCAGTAAGTATATCTCCTACATGCACAGGTTTTAAAAAGTTGATGGCCGTATCCAGTGCAACAGATAATACATTTCGGTTGTTACAGGCAAATGCAAAAGCGCTGTCGCCCAAACTAAACGCAACGCCACCATGTACAATACCAAACCCGTTGATCATTTCTTTTCTTACCGTCATTTGTATTTTGCTGTATCCTTCTTTTATCTCCATCACTGAAATGCCCAGCCATTTGGAGAACAGGTCGTCCTTAATCATTTTATCCACCACTTTAACTGCAAGTGCATCTTGTTCATTCAGCATAAAAAAAGTTTGTTGTTAAGAAATTATTCCCCTTTAAAAACTGGCGACCGCTTTTCTAAAAAAGAATTAATACCTTCTGCAAAATCATTGGTAACCGCAGCTTTCTGTTGGTATTCATCTTCCAGTTGTAACTGCTCATACCATGAATTATTGAAGGAAACGTTGAGCGAGTGCTTTGTATAGGCCAATGCTTTAGTTGGCATTTGGGCCATGGTTAAAGCAATTTTTTTCGTTTCTTCTTCAAACGTTTCTGCTGGAAATACTTTATAGATCATACCAATTCTTTCTGCTTCTGTTGCAGTTACTTTATCACCGGTCATCATTAAAGCACTTGCCTTTTGCCAGCCGATCAGGCGGGGTAAAGTGAAAGTTCCGCCACTGTCCGGTATCAATCCAATTTTGCTGAATGCCTGTATAAAAAAAGCGGCTTCCGATGCAACAACAACATCGCAACACAAAGCAATGTTAGCGCCGGCACCGGCCGCCACGCCATTAACCGCAGCAATCACCGGCTTGTTCAATTCACGAATCTTTTTTACGATGGGGTTATAATGCTCATATAAAATTTGTTTGATCTCCAGCTTGTCTTCACCTGTCAGTTCACCAATATCCTGGCCGGCACAAAATGCTTTGCCGGCACCGGTCAGGTACACACAACGCACTATGTTTGATGCAGCACATTCATCTAACTTTTGCTGTAACAATAAGGCCATTTCACGGTTAAAAGAATTGAATTTATCGGGCCGGTTCAAGCTGATGTAAGCAATGCTGTTGTTTATTTCGAATAAGATGGAAGACATATTGATATAAATTTTATGGCTGTTGATTATAAATTTATTGCACGAATTAAATAGAATTACACGAATTATTTTACTGATTATGTTGAGAAGCTGTTTGAGTTAATTGAATATTTTGAATTACAAAGAAAAAAAGCTCAATAAAGAACTACAGTGGAAGAGTGCGACGTCCGCCCGGACCTGCCATTCGGACGGGCCAATGAAGTTCAATAATATTCCTGAAGTCTATAACAAAATCAAATTAATAACTCAAACGGCTTCTGACAACATAAATTAATTTAGTGGCTTGTTACACTTCAAAACTTCGTACATCCTTATGCGTTAGTAAAAAATTATTCACTGCATCATAATTCCTGTTGGGCGAACTGATGCGGTACAGGTACACTGCATCCCGGTTATCTTTTACCAGTTTCATACAACGAAAAGTAACCTCATTCAATTCTAAAAAACGTTCGAGTTCGTTGCGAAAATTATTACCGAGTTCAATTGTTCGGATGCGGTAATCTTTTACTTTATGCAGGTTATTAATGAAACGTTGCACCGGTTCCAGCACAAACAAAGCCACCACTACAATGATAGAAACTACAATGGCTATCGGATAATTGTGATAACCAACTGCCATACCCAACGCCGCTGTTATCCAGATGAGTGCTGCAGTAGTTAATCCATTTACAGAAATACCTTCTTTAAAAATTACACCGGCACCAATAAATCCAATACCCGTTACTATGTTACTGGCAATGCGGTCGGTACTTGCACTTGCTTCTTTTGATAAAATGGTGTACAGGCAAGATCCTACGCAGATCAATATCATGGTACGAAAGCCGGCAGGCTTACTCCTAAATTCCCTTTCCAATCCAATAACCGCACCAATGATAAATGCCACAGATACCTGTGCTGCCTCTTCAAAATAAATGGAGATGTTCATTTGTTATGCCGGAATTAGTAGCTATATGAAAGTTAAGCAATTAATGGCATTTGAAATAATCAAACGGCTCTTTACAATCATCGCATTGAAACAATGATTTGCAGGCTGTACTGCCGAATTCGCTGATGCGGTGAGTATGGTAAGCATTGCAGTGCGGGCATTGCACGGCTTCATCAGGAGCAAATAAATCCTGGTTGCAAACCTGTTGACGGGGGTTGGGTGGTGCAATGCCGTATTCTTTCAATTTTATTTTTCCTTCGGT
>CAXTPJ010000570.1:0-3166 GCA_964245855.1 uncultured Ferruginibacter sp.
TTGATAAAAAAAGTAACAAAAAAATCAAGGCTGTGAATAAAAAGGCTGAAATTTTCAACATCAGCCTACAATCAGGGAACTCGCCGCAAGAACTTTTTAAGACAAGAAATTATGCCGGCTCAAACAGCCTTGATTTTTTAACGGCTAATATTGAAAATTTCCAGCACTTTTATTCAAGGCCGTAATCCACTTATTGTAAACGTAAAGTAGATGATCCATTTTTATTGCCTGCGATATCCCTTCTAAAGAAAAATGAATTTTCAAACCTGCGCCGGATGGAAGCGGATAGCCCGCAACGAAGCGATGGCAAAGTGAGTAGGGGTGAGGACTTGCAGCGTACAGCCGGAATGCCGTTTAAGAAGAATTACTGCTGTTGATAGCCCAAATAAAAAGAGCGAAACCATTACCGGTTTCACTCTTTTACTATTGTAAAAACATTTAGTTTTTTGATGCTGCAAACTCACTGCGGATGATGTTTAAGGCACCACCGGCTTTAAACCATTCGATCTGTTGATCATTGTAAGTATGGTTGGCCAAAATTGTTTCAATGCTGCCATCAGCATGGTTCAGCACAATGTGCAAAGGCTTGTTGGGCGCAAAAGTTAGTAACCCTTCAATGTCGATCACATCATCTTCCTGGATTTTATCGTAGTCTTCTTTATTGGCAAAAGTTAATCCGAGCATACCCTGTTTTTTCAGGTTGGTTTCGTGGATACGGGCAAAGCTTTTTACCAGTACCGCCCTAACACCCAAATGGCGTGGTTCCATGGCTGCATGTTCACGGGAACTTCCTTCGCCATAGTTTTCGTCGCCCACCACAACAGTGCCGATACCGGATGCTTTGTAAGCACGCTGTGTACCCGGCACAGTACCATATTCGCCGGTGAGTTCATTCTTAACCGAATCTGTTTTTTCGTTGAAGAAATTTACCGCACCGATCAGCATATTGTTGCTGATGTTATCCAAATGGCCACGGAATTTCAACCAGGGGCCTGCCATAGAAATATGATCCGTGGTACATTTTCCTTTTGCTTTAATCAGCAGGCGCAAACCTTTCAGGTCGGTGCCTTCCCATGCTGCAAATGGATCTAACAATTGTAAGCGTTTACTCGTTGGAGATACCAATACCTGCACGCCACTGCCGTCTTCTGCCGGTTTTTGATACCCTGCATCTTCCACCGCAAAACCTTTTACCGGTAATTCATCACCATAAGGCGGATCAAGTTTTACCTGCTCGCCTTTATCGTTGGTTAATGTATCAGTCAACGGATTAAAGTTGAGGTCGCCTGCAATGGCCATTGCGGTTACCATTTCCGGTGAGCCAACAAAAGCAAATGTATTAGGGTTGCCATCGGCACGTTTGGCAAAGTTCCTGTTGAAAGAATGGACGATGGTATTTTTTTCTTTTTTCTCTGCACCAACCCTGTCCCACATACCAATACACGGTCCGCAGGCATTGGCAAAAACATTGGCGCCAATTTTATCGAATACGCCTAAAAACCCGTCTCTTTCAATGGTATAACGGATCTGTTCGCTGCCCGGGTTAATATTGAATTCTGCATTTAATTTTAAGCCTTTGGCGCTTACCTGTTGTGCTAAACTTACGGCACGACTGATGTCTTCATAAGAAGAATTGGTACAGCTACCGATCAATCCTACTTCAATTTTTGTAGGCCATCCATTGGCAGCAGCAGCAGCTTTCATTTGAGAGATAGGCGTAGCCAGATCCGGGGTGAAAGGCCCGTTCAAATGCGGCTCTAATGTTGTGAGGTCAATTTCAATTACCTGGTCAAAGTATAATTCAGGGTTTGCATATACTTCTGCATCGCCTGTTAAATGTTCTTTTATTTCATCCGCAGCGGCAGCAATGTCGGCACGGTCAGTTGCTTTTAAATAGCGGCTCATGCTTTCATCGTACCCGAAAGTAGAAGTGGTTGCGCCAATTTCGGCACCCATGTTACAAATGGTTCCTTTACCGGTACAGCTCATACTGGTAGCGCCTTCGCCAAAATATTCCACTACCGCACCGGTACCGCCTTTAACGGTTAAAATACCAGCTACCTTTAGAATAACATCTTTAGGAGCCGTCCAGCCATTTAATTTACCGGTCAGTTTTACACCGATCAGTTTCGGCATTTTCAGTTCCCATGGTAAACCGGCCATTACATCGCAGGCATCAGCGCCGCCTACACCAATGGCGATCATTCCCAAACCACCGGCATTTACGGTATGGCTATCGGTGCCAATCATCATACCACCAGGAAAAGCATAGTTTTCCAACACTACCTGGTGAATAATACCTGCACCGGGTTTCCAGAAACCGATACCATATTTATTGCTTACGCTGGCCAAAAAATCATATACTTCGCTGCTTTCATGCACTGCCCTGTCCAGATCGGTTTTACTGTTTACTTTCGCTTCAATCAGGTGATCACAGTGTACAGTAGACGGTACCGCTACTTTGGTACGGCCGCTCTGCATAAACTGCAGCAGCGCCATCTGGGCAGTTGCATCCTGCATGGCAACCCTGTCCGGTGCAAAATCCACATAATCTTTCCCTCTCTCATACGGCCTGCTGGCATTGCCTTCGGTTAAATGTGCATACAAGATTTTTTCTGTAAGGGTCAAAGGTTTGCCCACAGTTGTACGGGCTGCTTCAATGCGGCTGCCAAAATTGCTGTACAGCTTTTTGATCATTTCAATGTCGAACGCCATGATAGAGATTTGAGGTTAAGATAATGCGCTAACTGGCTAACAGGCTGCTAACGGGGCAGTAATTGGATGCTTTACGATTAACAATTTGCTGATTAACTGATTAGCTTTTTGAATCAGATGCAAAATTACTGAAAATAGGTGGAGCGGCGAAAGCAAATTTTAAGAAATTCAGCGGAGAGCCAACTATGGGTTATGGACCATGGGCAAGGGGCTATGGTCAATAACCCGTGGCCCATGGTCAATAATGTAGCGTGCTTTATAACCTGGTCCTAATTTTTTTGGGGCTGTGGGCTTCAGAAGTACATCAACCAATACCCGGCTTTCGCTGCAAGTCTGGCACAGCAGCCTGCACACAAACCTTCACCGGACTTTCCGCTCTATCCGGCAGCCCGTCAGCAGTGCAGCAACCATGGGCTATGGACTATCGGCCATGGTCAATAGTCATAGTCCA
>CAXTPJ010000571.1:0-3163 GCA_964245855.1 uncultured Ferruginibacter sp.
ACACAGGCAGCACAAAATGGCGCTCTGATCCAATTAAATAAAGTAGTTACAAAGGTTAGCTGGAAACAAAATGAAGTGACTGCGGAAACTTCTACCGGTGAAAAGTTTATTGCCAATAAAATACTAATCACATTACCTATTGGTGTGTTGCAACAAAATATAGATTTGCTTTTTGAGCCGCCATTGCTTACGCATACGGATGCAATTAAAACAATGGGTTTCGGCAATGTAGTAAAAATTGTGCTGCACTTTGACCATGCTTTTTGGCCCGCTGATGCTGGTTTTATTTTAAGTAATGAAAAATATTTTCCAACCTGGTGGACTCAATTGCCAGCAGTAACACCAGTGTTAACTGGCTGGACAGGCGGTGTTAAAGCAGCAACACTTTCTGCAAAAAGCAATGACGATATTATTCACCAGGCGTTGGTATCGCTGGCTTCCATACTCGATTTGCAGGAAGCTGAAATAAGGAAACATTTAAAGGAAGTAGAATTATTCAACTGGCAAAAAAATGATTGGGCAACAGGAGGCTATAGCTATGAAACAGTTGCTTCAGTTGAATCGAAAAAAATATTTTTAGAGCCGGTTCTGGATACTATTTTCTTCGCCGGTGAAGGCATGTACACAGGCGAACATCCCGGCACAGTAGAAGCCGCTTTTGAGAGTGCGATGGTTGCAACCCAAAAACTTTTAGGCACTAAAAAGCCGGTTTAAAACCGGCTCTTTTTTTACTCGCTGTTTACCAATTAATATGTTGGGCATTTGCTAGTGCAAACTTTATAATCGTTAGTCCTTTTTATCCGCACCTAAACTATAACTGTTATTTTCTTCATCTTCTTCGCCAATTGCTTCATCGCTATCATCATCGTCTGAACCTGGCACATCCAGGTCAATCCCGCTTTTCGCATCAGCAGATGATAATTCATTTAACAACTCGCCGTCTTCGTCTGTGTTGTCCAACTCTGCTTCATGCAGTTTTCTTTCTTCATCATCTTCCCCTGCTGCATCCAGCAATTCCAACTCTTCCGGCGTCACCTCATTATCAATTGCATCTTCCCCTGGGGCAGCATTCGTAAGTTTAAAACTATCCTTAATGGCTTGATCGTTTTCCTGTTTCATAATATCAAATTTTGTTTTTAATTAGCGCTTGTAATCCTCTTCGTTATTATTCTCATCTGCATCTTCATCCGGCAGGTCTTGCTCCCAATTTTCTTCCGGCAGAGTATCTTCATCAGACAATTTATCTGTTTCTGCACTATCCAGTGCGTAAGCCTGGCTATCTAAATCATCATCCTCCAAATTATCTAATTCTTCTGCTGAGATGCCTTCTTCTTCATAAGTAGCATCGTCGGTATCCAGTTGATCGTCTCCATCGGTAGCAGCGGAAAATTCCATTGTATCATGCTTAAGATCAGGTTTGATATCTTTTGAGAGGTCTGGTTCATCTTGCTTTTTCATATTGTTTGCTTTGTAAAAAGGAAAGCAAAACTGTGCCAATGATAAATGTTAGTTAATTGGCTTTTAAAATAGAACGCTACGGGAATTAATGAACCAATGCATTTGCGTTTTGTAGATGAATTTTCCCGTTTTGAAGAACGTTGATACAAATCTCTTGGTTGCTAAATCAAATCAACGGAACTTAGTCAAAAAAAGATAAATGGCATATACAGCTTCAGCAGACCGGTACAGTAAAATGATCTATAACCGCTGCGGTAAAAGTGGCATTTTGTTGCCCGCAATTTCTTTGGGCCTGTGGCACAACTTCGGATCGGTAGATGATTTTGAAAATGGCCGCAGCATTATCCGCCGGGCATTTGACAGGGGCATCACACACTTTGACCTCGCCAACAATTACGGCCCTGAACCGGGTACAGCAGAAGAAAATTTCGGGAAAATATTGAAGGAAGATTTTACCGGCAACCTCCGTGATGAATTGATCATCTCAACCAAAGCAGGCTACCACATGTGGCCCGGACCATATGGCGAATGGGGATCAAGAAAATATTTATTATCGAGCCTCGATCAAAGCCTGAAGCGCATGCAACTGGATTATGTAGATATTTTTTATTCTCACCGCCCAGATCCCAACACTCCTTTGGAAGAAACCATGATGGCATTGGATACGGCAGTAAGAAGTGGACGGGCTTTATACGCCGGCATCTCTAACTATCATGCCCCGGAGGCAAAAAAAGCCATTGAAATATTAAAACAATTAGGAACGCCCTGCCTTATTCATCAACCAAAATATTCCATGTTTGAAAGATGGGTAGAAGAAGGATTGGTGGAAGTGCTGGAAGACAATGGCGTTGGCTGTATTCCATTTTCACCATTAGCACAGGGCTTGCTTACCAACAAATATTTAAAAGGTATTCCTGAAAATTCAAGGGCTGCAAAAGCACATGGCTTTTTAAAGACAACCGATATTACGGAAGAACGTTTGCAACAAATTACCAGGCTGAATGAAATTGCACAACAGCGTAGCCAATCGCTGGCACAAATGGCGCTGGCGTGGTTGTTAAAAGATAAACGCATCACTACCGTATTGATAGGCGCCAGCTCTGTTGCCCAGTTAGATGATAACCTTGCCTGCCTGGATAACCTGCGCTTTTCATCTGCCGAATTATTTGCCATAGAAAATATTTTAAAATCTCATCAATAATAAAATCATTACTCATGAAATCTCGCCGTGAATTTTTAACAGGTGCCGGTACACTGGCCTTAGGTTCGGTGCTGCTGCCTTCGTTTGTTTCATCAACAAAAAAAGTAACCAATCCCGGTTTGCAGTTGTACACTTTTCGTACAGAAATGATGGCCAATGCAAAAGATACTTTGCAAAAAATTGCTGCCCTGGGTATTAAACAAATTGAATCTGCCGCAAGCGATAAAGGGAATTATTATGGCTTAACATCAAAAGAGATGGCGCACATCTGCAGGGACAATGGTATGACACTCCGCAGTGGTCATGTAAGCCTGAATGATAAATGGCAAAAAACAATGGAAGATGCAGCAATGGCCGAGCAGGAATACCTGATCTGTTCCAGCATACCTACGGCCGGGCAAACAGTTGATAATTATAAAAAGGTTGCAGATGCTTTTAACAAAGCAGGAGAACAATGTGCTGCTATGAAGTTGAAATTTGGTTACCATAACCATGACTATGAAT
>CAXTPJ010000572.1:0-3152 GCA_964245855.1 uncultured Ferruginibacter sp.
GCCAAAAAAGCCAACATCCACACCAAACAGGTGCATACTGCCGCCTTTTCCTTTGCTGCAACCGGTTGCCTTTCCATATAGTTCAGCCATACTTGCATTCGGTGTTACGCCTTTGGCAATCGCCAGGGCATGACAACGGTAAGCGGTAATAAATTTATCCTCAGGATTGGTAGCCGTCATGCATCCGGCTGCAACTGCTTCCTGGCCAATATACAGGTGACAAAAGCCCCTGATTTTTTGCATTCCATATAACTGTCCGGTCTTTTCTTCAAAGCGGCGCAATAAAAGCATGAGTTCGTACCAGTATGAATAGGTCTCTTTTGTAAACTTTGTTGCCAATGGATTTTAATTTTAGGCGGCAAAGATAAGGGAGAAAATGTAAATTTTAACCATACCGCCAATAGCCAAAAAAAGATCAAAATAAAAGGCATTTTGGGCTGTATAAATTGTTCATCTTGTTGAACCTCAGCCCGGCTGTACGCTGCAAGTCCTCACCCCTGCCCTGCTATTGCCCACGCTTCGTTCCGGGCTTTCCGCTCCCATCCGGCAGCGGGTGATGGTTCTTTCTCTTTTGAATCCTCAAAGGGATCATTTTTTGGGTCAAACATTTAGTTTACGGCTTGCAATTCTTCCAAAAGTTTTGTTTCTTTAGTTAGTTGTTTGCGCTGTTCAACCAGTTTACAACAACGATCGCTTTTCTTAATGCCAAAATCTACTGCCATGCTTTCCAAATTTGTACAATCAATTGGCTTTGTATGTTTGTTGTTTATTTTATCCTGCAATAAAGAACAGGAAAGGCCTGATCCTTCATCAGCAACTCCCCCAAAATCATTGGGCGAAATGGTTACCTGTCACAATACTGTTACCTGGGATTCTGCCAGCATCCGCAACAAACTGGTTGGCAGTTGGCAATGGAAATACATCCGCTGCTACTGGAACCCCGAGGATGCCAACGGTGATGATTACCAAACCATGCGTATTGAGTTTAAGAATAACAATACGCTGGAAGTAAAAAACAACGATACACTCGTTCAAACTTCGCAATGGAAAATAATAAACCTCAACGATGGCTTTTTTAAAGTGGAATCAACTCCATTGGTCTATTATATTCCGGGCAGGATAGTTTTTTGTGACAGCATGGTATTGTTCAACGACAGCTATGTAGATGGTTGCGACAATTATTTTACCAGGGTTGATTAAGGCTGCATAACTGAAGCGGGATCATTTCAAAAATCAAGCAACCACAACGGTTGATTAAACAGTAAACGATTGACGGCAAATTTTGTCGTACAATACTTAAGCTAATAACAATATGAAAGTCATTATCACAGGTGCAACAGGCATGGTAGGCGAAGGTGTTTTGTTCGAATGCCTGCAAAATAATTTGGTCTCAGAAGTACTCAGTATTTCACGCAAGCCATACGATCTGCAACATCCAAAACTAAAAGAATTGATCGTTCCGGATTTCTTTCAATTAAGCCGGTTTGCTGACAAAATACAAGGTTACGATGCCTGCTTTTTTTGCGCCGGTGTAAGTTCTGTCGGCATGAAGGAAGGCAAGTATACACAGCTCACTTATGGTACCACACTGGCTTTTGCAAAAGCGGTTTTAGCGGTAAATCCGCAAATGGTATTTACTTATATTTCCGGCAGCCATACAGACAGCAGCGAACAGGGAAAAACAATGTGGGCAAGGGTAAAAGGCAAAACAGAAAATGACCTGGCAAAACTATCTTTTAAAGCAGTGTACAATTTCAGGCCGGGTATCATGCTCCCCTTCGATGGACAAAAAAACTGGAAGTCAGCGTATAAGTTCATTGCAAAAATCATCCGCTTATTTGCCCCCAAAAGTATATTGACCATGCAGGAAGTTGGTAAAGCTATGATCAATGCCGCAATAAAAGGATATTCAAAAACGGTGTTGGAAATTGATGATATAAAAGCATTGGCTACCAATCAAACATAGGCTTTTAAGCGCCTGAGTTTGTTCTCATTAAACGTTGGATGTTTATTATACGAACCAATAATAAAGCAGCGCTTATCAAAAAAGGAATGCCCGACCAAAATGAAATGTTTTCTGAAAAAGCCAGCAGAAAAAAAGAGCTAACAAGCAGGCATACGCTAAAATAAACCAGCAACCATTTTCTTTTTTTAAAATAACTTATCAGTAAGCCTGTTTGTCCGGTAAGGGCAAGCATAGCTGCAATGAACAAAGGCAAATCGAAAGCTGGTGCAACATTAAATTCAATGTTACCCCGCAGTATTTCAGCTAATGCAAAAAATTCAATCAAACCTAAAAAAGCAACTCCATGCCCGGCGGCGATGAGAATAAAAAAATGAAGTGCCAGTGTTAACCATATCAGCCTGTTGAGTGGTTTCATTATTTAAAATTATTTCATTGGTACTGCTTTTTTAAAAAGTTATTGCTGTTTTGGTTTTGCTATTTATAAACAATCACTTTAGTTGATTCAAATTTTTTATCGTTGCGTATCACTCTCAAAATATAAGCACCATTTTTAAAACTGCTGATATCTTTTTTCCATTGCGTTCCCGATACTTTATCAGACAGCATCAATGCGCCGGTACTATTGAACAATTCCAAAGAATAGGTATCGTTTTTTGTAAACGTAACATTGATACTGCTGGCTACAGGATTCGGAAAAACAGTAACTATCAACTTATCCTTTTCATAAGTTTTCACAACCGTTTCTTTTCCATTTTCGTCCGTTTCATATCCTGCAGCGGGTGTTACAACAATAGGATAAAAATTCATGGTGATGTTACTTTCTGTTGCTTTATGAATTACATCGCTGACTTCGAATTTGCTCAATGGTTTCTCCAAAGGAGGTGCATCACCGATCAAAATGATCATTCTTTTATTACCGGATTTCCAAAAATTTTGATCACAGGCCTTGAAAAATCCTTCGTAAACAGATTCTGGATAATCGCCACCGTTAGATGTTTCAATGCGATTGATAAACTCTTTTGCACCGGAATAATCTGTTTCAAAATTTTTAAACGTAAACCAATCGGCATCTTCATTCTTGTCGCCATACAAGGCAACTGCCAGCCGGATATTGTTGTATTTTTTTATTGATTCAACAATTTGCCCCAACCCTTTTTGTAGATTCTCAATGTCATCCTCCATACGG
>CAXTPJ010000573.1:0-3145 GCA_964245855.1 uncultured Ferruginibacter sp.
AATATTATGAGTTGCTTGCCACAGGCAACCTCAAC
Organism: uncultured Ferruginibacter sp.; assembly: GCA_964245855.1. Taxonomy (GTDB): domain Bacteria; phylum Bacteroidota; class Bacteroidia; order Chitinophagales; family Chitinophagaceae; genus Ferruginibacter. The sequence goes on from CAXTPJ010000573.1 coordinate 36, forward strand.
GAAATTACTGCCCGTTTTTATACCGATCATATCTTGCTTACCTGTCATGCCGGCATTGCAAGGGAGTTGGAATTGTTATTTGTATTCCTCATTTTGCGGCGTAAGCCAAATAATGGCAATGAGATAAATTTTCAACATTTACTGGTGGCACAGTTCAACCTGCAACAACAGTTTTTAGATTTGATCGATGCTGAGATACAGTATAAAAAGGAAGGCAAACCTGCAGGCATCATCATTAAAATGAACAACCTGGAAGAAAAGGTTTTGATCAGCAAATTATATGAAGCATCGCAGGCTGGTATACCCATACAATTGATCGTACGAAGTATCTGTTGTCTGGAAGCAGGCGTTCGGGGCATGAGTGACAATATTTCGGTAATAAGGATTGTTGACCGCTATTTGGAACACGGCAGGGTCTTTGTTTTCACCAACGGCGGCCGGCAAAAAATATTCCTTGGTTCTGCCGATTGGATGAACCGGAACGTTTACCGCCGCATTGAAGTTTGTTTCCCGGTATATGATGAATCAATAAAAAATGAACTGCTGGAAATGATCTTGCTGCAATTAAAAGATACAGTACAGGCTGTTAGCATTACTGCTGCATTAGACAATGAACCGGTGATAAACAATGGCAGTGTAGCGGTACAATCGCAACTGGCCATTTATACTTTGCTGGATAAAAAAATTACAACATGAAAAAGATATCCATTGCTATATTAATTTACCTGGTGCAGCTTTCGTTGGTAGGCTGCACACAAAACCAACCGGCTGAAAGTCCGACTGGATACGACCTTGCAAACCCGGTAAAATTTATCATGCCTACAGTTTTAGACGAAGTGTCAGGCATTGCTTTTCGCAATGGCAGTGCAGATACTATTTTTGCCCAGCAGGATGAAGAAGGAAAACTATTTTATTTTCATCTGGGAGATAAAGATATCCGGCATACAAAATTTTTTAAAAGGGGCGATTTTGAAGATGTTGCCATTTGTAATCAGTATGCCATTTTGCTACGGAGTGATGGGGCATTGTTTACTTTCCCGGTGAATGAAATGTATAAAATGGAAGCCGGTGGTGTGTACGAACAGGATAGTTTATTAAGCGGCGGAGAATTCGAATCGTTGTATGCAGATGCGGCTACCAATACCATTTATGCTTTGTGTAAAAGTTGCAGGGGAGATAAGAAGGCCGGCACTGTTTCCGGGTACACCATGCAGTTGAGCGCTGATGGAAAGCTAACAGCCAAAGGAAATTTTTCCATAGATGTTACTACGCTGGAGGGATTAAGCGGCGGCAAGGCGAATTTATTTAAGCCGTCGGCTATGGCAAAAAATCCGCTTACCAATGAATGGTACATTCTTTCATCGGTCAATAAAACATTGCTGGTGGCCGATGCACAGTGGAAACCGTTAAAGGCTTATAAGTTGGCTGTGACACAGTTCACACAACCGGAAGGCATAGCATTTGATACACCAGGAAATTTGTACATCGCCAACGAAATTGGCCCCGGATTAAACGGAACAGTGCTGCAGTTTTTATACAAGAAGAAGTAGGGACTAAAAGAGTTTATTTGAATTCATCATTTTATTTGTGTAACAACCACCAGGAATACTAATCAACATCGTTGTGTCACTCACTTGTACTGTTGTAACTTATAGCGGCTTTATTAACCCAGTCAATTTTATATTAATATTCGTTTCTACGCCTATCTATATTGACCGTTCAGCAATGACCCCAAACTAACACCATGAAAAAAACTATACTCTCTTTATTTTACCTTTTTTGTTTTATTCAACTGCTGTCGGCACAGGAAGTGCAGCAACGCATCATTCTCATCGGCGACGCAGGTGAAACCAATGCAACCCAGCAGGCCATTTTAAAAGATGCCATCCAGCGGGCGGTTCCAGGGAAAACCATTGCCTTATTTTTAGGCGATAATATCTATCCGAAAGGTTTAGAATTAAAAGGCGAAGCCGCATTGTCTTCCGCTGCCATCCTGCGTTCACAATTTGAAGGTCTGCGTAAAAATAATATCCCGGTATATTTTGTTCCGGGTAATCACGACTGGGATAAAAGTGGCCCTTATGGCTTTAAAAAGATGAAAGCCGTTAATGCTTTTATCGAAGCACAGCAAGATTCATCATTAAAAATGATCCCGGAAGATGCCTGTCCCGGTCCGTATGAATTGAATGTATCGGATAACTTAGTCATCGTTGCCATGGATTCGGAATGGTGGTTATATCCTTACAATACACACACCGACCAGTCGGATTGTTTGTGCAAAACCAAAAGGGATGTATTGGGAAGGCTGGAAGATATTGTCCGCCGCAACAGCAATAAAGTGATCCTTTTTGCAACCCATCATCCTTTTAAAACTTATGGCAGTCATGGTGGGTATTATAGTTTTACCGAGCATGTTTTCCCGCTTGCCAGCCTCAACAAAAACTTATACATTCCGTTGCCGATTATTGGCTCGCTGTACCCTATCCTGCGCAAATCTTTTCCTCCTGCAGAAGACCTTGGCAATGTGCTGAACAAAGATATGCAGCGCTCCGTTTCAGATATTTTGAAAAAACATTCCAACCTGGTGCATGTATCAGGCCATGAGCATACGTTACAACTGATACAGGGCGATCTGCTGCAGGTGGTAAGCGGCGCCGGTTGCAAACACACGCCTGTTAAAAAAGGAAGGGGAAGTATTTATGCTGAGGCAAAAAGCGGGTATGCCGTTACAGATATTTTCGCAGGCAATAACGTTCGCCTTACTTATTTCACTTATGACAAAGACAGCGTACAACAGTCCTTTGTATATGACAAACCATACAAAGCGCCGGGCAAGAACAATGACCTTGTTGCCGATACTGTAAAAGGAGACAGCATCCGGCTGGCACTGAAACCCAAATACAATAAAGTAAATGCTTTGCACCGCAGTTTGTTTGGAGAAAATTACCGCAAGGTTTGGGAGGTGGAAACTACCATGCCGGTGCTGCGTATATCCAAAGCAGGTTTACAACCAACAGAACTGGGCGGCGGCATGCAAACCCGTTCTTTAAGGCTGGAAGATAAAAAGGGAAAAGAATGGGTATTGCGCAGCCTCGATAAATTTCCTGATG
>CAXTPJ010000574.1:0-3144 GCA_964245855.1 uncultured Ferruginibacter sp.
AATCTACTGCCCTGCCTGCTTCTGAATCAAATGTAAAGCTGTTGGCATCCTGCACAGGGACAGGCGGAATAAAATCTGCCGTGAGATAAGATTCACCACCATCCGGTATCCATTCAATTTTAACCGGGTATTTCTTTCCCTTTTCCATTAATACATCCATCATCCCTGTACCGGGGTTCCATGCCTGCCGCCATTTTTCCAGCAGCAGTTTTTCGTTGATGTACACTTTTAAATAACCGGCATAAGTAAATTTAAACTGGTGTAAACCTGCCGCATTGCTGGCTATACTACCGTGCCACGTTACCATACCTTTTTCTACTGCAAATTCTTTTGGTAACTTCTGTTTGCTGTCATTGAGATAAGAATAGGCAATATCAGATTCAGCCTTTTCAAATGCAATATCCGCAGGCTTGTTACGGTCGTTCGCATAGGATGCGGTGAGCCATCCTTCCACGTTATCCTGATCAAATAATTTTAATGCAGACAAGGTTTGATACGGACGAACATCTCCCACTTTGCTGTAAGAATAATTATCCCAAAGGATGCCATAGTTTTTTACAGACACAAGGAATGGCACAGCCACTTCTGTATTGTTTTGAAAGAAAGTAACCTGTTTGCCTTTATAATTCCAGGCATCATCCTGGTGCTGGCCAAGTCCGTAATAAGCATCATCAGCAGTGGTTTCAAAAGTTTGTTTAATGCTGTACATTGGTTCACCTTCTAAAAAAACGGGCGCAATATTCCGGCCGCTGATCGCTCTTTCTGCAAGAATAACTTTGCCATTCAAATCAGTAAAAGCAACACTTCCATTTGACAAACTCACAGTGGCTTTCAATACTGCGGTGGTCAATGTTATCTTTCCATCTGCTACCTTACTATCCCATTTTGTATGTTCAGGAGCAGCATTTATAATGAGGCTTTTTCTTTCAGCAATACTTTTTTCCGGCGATGCAATTACATGGATAATATGATCATTTATTACCTGCAGCCTCACCGCTTTTGCGTTGCCAGATAAGACCGCATCAGGATACACTATTACGCCATCATTCATTACACTATAATTAGCTTGTTGCGCTGTAACATTGCTGCCAAGCAAAATACATCCCAGCACTATCATCGTTCTCCATTTCATTTCTACGATCATTTTGTTGTTCATGAATTTTATTTTGTTACCAGCTACAGGAATTCAAATCAGCATCGTTGCGTCGCACTCTTGTACAGTTGATTTTTATGGCAACTGTTTTTACATCCAATGATCACTTCAACACTTTCCTGTTTTTACCATTTACACCGGTTACAATACAGGAAACTGTATTTTCCGGCAACGACAAAAACCGGCTGCCTTGCGATAAAAAAGAGGTGCCATAATACAACTCCTTCTTTTCAGTAGTACCATTTTTGAACGTCAACATAGCGTACAAATCAGCAGGATCAACTTTGATATTGTCCATGGGTATTTTTAATTCAAACACTTTTAACTCACCCCGGTATTGAGAGGCCGCTATAAGGGTATTGCCTTTTGATGAACGCAGTTTTATCAATGCTTTGCCATTTCCGGGAATGTAAATGCCACTTTGTAAAATAGATAAAGGAGTAAAATTGCCTTTGCCATCACCTTTCAACAATAACCCATTCAGTGCATCAAACCTTCCATTTGAAACCTCGGTTCCAAAATCATTTCCATTGATCAAAACATCGAGGCTTCCATCGCCATCAAAATCATCCGCCACCATACCATTTATAACAGATACCTGCGCAGCAGTGGGCAAGGGTATCATGGTAAACTTTCCATTGCCATCATTGCGCAGGTAGCAGGATTGCAGCATGGTAGCTTTTAAACGCTGCGCACCCTGCAACATCGCAGGTGTAAATATGTCATTCATGGTAGCAGTTGCAAAACCATAATATTCATTGTAACGTTTCCGCAATGTTGGAATTCTTTCTAAAATATCATCCCGCCCATCTGCAGGGAATTCCTTAATTGTGCCGCCTGCTTTATCCGGCAAAGAGTAAGACAGAATGGGTACATATCCATTGGTACGGTCAAAATCTTTCGCTGTTATAAAAACAGGATTGGCTTCGCTGGCTTTGTAAATCGTGTTGAGGCCAACATTGCCAACGATATAATCTGTTGTACCAGTGTGGCGAAAATCACCGGCAACAATGGAATTCCACCAGCCGCTCAAATTAGCTACTCCAGATGCAGCGGTAACATTCTTGAATTTTCCACCGGTATTTTTTAAAAAAGTAACCGGCATCCATTCGCCTGTTAGTATTAAATCTATTTTGCTATCATTATCAAAATCCGTGAACAGGGCATCGCAGACCATACCGATGTTTTGCAGTTCCGGCGCAACCGTTGCCGTTACATCTGTAAACTTAACCTTGCCATGCTCAGAATCATTCCTGAATATAAAACTGCTCACCGGCTTTGGATATTTCCATGGATCTACCCGCCCCGATACAAACAAATCCAGCTTACCATCGTTGTTAAAATCCATTGCTTTTACACAAAGTTTACTGGTATAATTTTTTGGTAAGGCTTTGCTGTCGGCAAGTGTAAAATTCCCCTTACCATCATTTAAATACAATTTATCCTGGTAGCTACTGCTGTTCGCTTCATAAATATATCCTCCCCCCGCAACATATAAATCCGTATAACCGTCCCCGTTAGCATCAAACAATAGCAAGCCTTCATCAATTGCATTTTTATGGCTTTCTGCATCTTTACTCAACAGGTCTTTTCGTATAAATTGACCACCAGGCTGCTGCAAAAAGAATTTAATGGAAGAATATGAATTACCGGCTATCGCAATATCATCCAATCCATTTCCGTCAATATCCGCAGAAGCCAATGCAGGACGGTATTCTGTAAGTTTATGAGGAAGTGTGCCCTGTATATTAAAATCTACAAAATCTCGATCGTAAAAAGTATAATTGATACCGGCAGATTTTGTTATTTCTCTAAACAAAGATTGTCCATCAAATTTACCGGGTTGCCATTGGTACTCCAGCTTTGCATCTGCTGCATTTACTTTTATCTGCTGGTTTGTTGCAACTTTCGCAATCAATTGTTTTTTACCATCCGCCCACCTGACAACTACAGAATCAACCATAGCAATTTTTCCAAGGCCAAAATGGGCC
>CAXTPJ010000575.1:0-3143 GCA_964245855.1 uncultured Ferruginibacter sp.
TTTTAACAGTACATACGTGTACACAAAAAAGTTTTGCCAGCCACCGGTAAAATCTTGCGGCATAGAACGCAGGGCGCTGAAACGCAGGTGCGAATGTTGCGGCACCGATTGTATGACACCGGTAATTTTATTAGGAAAGTTATTGTCGAAAAAAATGGTTTGGTTCAATGCTTTGGAGGCGTCGCCAAATAAACGGGTGGCCAATTCTTCATCAATCACAATGGCTTGCGGTTCTGCCAATGCAGTAGCCGGGTTGCCGTATAAAAAAGGAAAAGTAAATACGTTGAAAATGTTTTTGTCTGCAAAATAGATATTGTCTTCCTTCAACTTTTTATCGTTGTAGCTAATCGTTCCGCCACCTTCCAGCGTGATACGGGTGGCCTCTTCTATTTCAGGAAATTCGGCTTTCATGGCCGGCGCAAACGGAACAGCAGTAGGCACCTGGTGCATATCATTTTCGCCCCAGCGGGCATGCTGTACTACCCTGCAAATCCTGTCTGCCTTTACATTGAAACGGTCGTAACTTAATTCATCCGCAATGTATAAAACGATCATCCAAAAGGCAGCTAATCCAAAAGCCAATCCCAGGATATTGATGGCGGAATAAGCCTTGTGCCTGCTGATATTCCGGATGGCGGTTTTAAGGTGATTTCTGATCATGGCGGAAGATGATTTTGCTGCCTGCTGCAACTCAACAGCCGTGCCACTCTGAAAACCCTTTACCAGCAAGGCTTTGGGATGGATTAAAATAAAAAGTGTACGAAAACGAACAGTTTTGTGTTTGATTCCGTACACCGTATTTGTAACTACCAAAAACTATTCTGTCCGCAGGCTTTTACCGGGTTATCTTCTGCTTACAACAGGATTGCTTTTCCCTGCACCGGGAAAATTAATTGTAACTGCAGGGAATTATACTGCTGTAATTCTTTTTTGATGATTGCTTCATTGTTGCCGGAAGGTTTGATGTGTGTGATAACAACGGGAAATTTTATTAACGCTGCATTGCCCGTTAGTGCAGACAGGCGTTTCATTTCACTCATTAGTAATGTTGGCGTTAAATGCCCGAACAACTTATCCTTTGCCTGCGATCCAGGAAAAGACGCTTCAATGAAAATACCTTTTAATTGTTTTGTTTTGATGAATGGTGCAATGTATTGCCAGAGTTCTTTTAGCCTGGTGGAATGTTCGATTGTGTCGGCACCGGTATCACCCAGGTACAACACATAAGCATTGTTGCTGCCGATGAGAAATGCTGTACTTTTTGAGGTAGTGGAATGGCTTAATTCAAACGGCTTCACCGTCATGTTAGTGTTGGATAAAGCAATTGTTGAATCTGTTGATAACGGCTGATAATGGTATTTTTTGATCCAGGGTTGTTCGCCTTCATCGCCAAAGTTGGCCCAGCTTTTCCAACTGAAATATTTGTCTGCAATGATGTCTAAACAATAGGGCAATCCATAAATGGCTTTAGGTGCATCGTCCGGTGAGTTGATGATGAGGCCGGCAACATGGTCTAAGTGTGGATGAGAGATGAGATATCCCTTTATGTTATCTTTTAAGATGGAAGCAGCGGTTCCGGTGAGTGCTTTTGTTTTGATGGCTTTTGCAATGCCGGCATGCAGTGTACCTGCATCGAGGCAAACGTATTGATTGGAATTTGCCGGAGCGATCATGTAAGCTGAAAGGTTGCTTTCATCGCTGCCGCCGTAGATGCCTAATGGGATTATGTTGAAGGATTTTTGTGCGGTGAGGTTTTCGTTTTGTAAAACGAATAGTAATATCAATAGAATGAGATGTCTTTTAATCATAGTTTGGTTTTTGAAATGCAAAGATCTTTTAAAGTTAATGCATTTGCCTCCACAGCCGGCAGGCTGCGTAACCGGAACGCCGCTTACTTTTAGCTTTTTCAAAAAAATTTGCTGCGCATTTTTTTGAATGCCGCCTTCGGCGTCACCAACCTAAAAGAGGCGGCTAACCCAGTTACTGGTGAAAAATAAAAGCAATGATCTTAGTGTTTTATAATATGTTGAAATATTTTAAAGATCAGACAATATCATAAATCCTTTTAATTGTTTGTACCTGTTATCCTCAAAGCGCAATAAAGAACAAATGCACAAGAGTGCGACGCCAATGAAGCTGATCAATGATTTGATGTTGGGATCAAAAAAATTTTAAGTCTGGACGCTTAAGCGGCCTTAATTTTCATTATTACTAAATGCCAATCAGCAAACTACGATAAGCCGTAAACCCTTGCCCTGGTTCCACTTCAGGGGCGGAGGGGCTTATATCCTTAAACTTTTTACCGGGTTGGCCAGGGCCGCTTTGATGGATTGAAAACTTACTGTTACGAGTGCAATCAATAATGCGGCAATGCCTGCTGCGGCAAAAATCCACCAACTGATACTGGTGCGGTAAGCGAAGTCTTGCAGCCATTTATCCATGCCCCAGTAAGCTGATGGAAATGCAATGAGACAGGCGATGGAAACAAGTTTTAAAAATTCGACCGACAACATATTGGTGACTTGTGTTACACTGGCGCCAAGCACTTTGCGGATACCGATTTCTTTGGTGCGTTGCTGCGCAGTAAACATGGCCAGTCCAAACAAACCCAGGCAGGCAACGAAGATGGTTAGCCCTGCAAAAATGCCGAGTATAACACCGGTTTGTTGCTCTGCTTTGTACGTGTTGTTGAAACGGTCATCTAAAAAAGAGTACGACATAGATTCTTCTGCGCCCAGTGCTGTCCAGCTTTTCGAGAGGCTGGAAGTTAAACCCGCCACATCTGCTGTGTTAACTTTTGCGATGAGTGTGCCATGATTGGGTTCGAGTTTCATTACCAATGGCGAGATGCTTTCATGCAACGATTTGAAATTGAAATCCTTTACTACAGCGATGATATGATAGGCGAGCGTTTGCCCATTTTTATTGTTTGTGGAAATAGTTTTGCCAACAGCATTTTCTTTGTAACCCAATGCCCTGGCGGCTGTTTCGTTAATGATAACAGCCGATGAATCCATGCCATAGGCAGTGGAAAAATTTCTGCCGGAAAGCAATTGAATACCCAGTGTGGCAATGTAATATTCGTCTACATCATACCGTAAGGTCTTCACCATTTGCCCGTGGTTTTGTTCCGGCGACACAAA
>CAXTPJ010000576.1:0-3130 GCA_964245855.1 uncultured Ferruginibacter sp.
GTAAAAGATCGATCGATTTGTCTTGGGGCAAATTAATATCAAGCAGTACAATGTCTGGTTTGATTGCGGTAGTTAGTTTCAGCGCTTCATCATACGATAATGCACTGTGGACGGGGCCGATGTTGTCAATATCATTCAATAAATTGACCAGCCTTTCGGAAAGTAATTCGGAGCTTTCTATGATTAAGATGGCCATTTTTGCGGGATTGCTGAGATGCAAAGAAAGCCGCTAATAAAATAAAAAATGGTAGGTGCAGGAACCTTTGTACAGTAGACGGATTTATTAGTAAGGCTGTAGTTGTAATACTACAGTGGTATTTATAACCTGTTCTGTTACAGTAATATATGAAAATAAATATTTTACTAATTATAATTCGATGTCATTGATGATATGCCTGGCAATGGCATAACGGGTTAATTCTGCATTGGTAGAGAAATTGAGCTTTTCCATGATCCTGCTGCGGTGTGTGCTTACAGTGGATAATGCCAGTGATAGCATATCGCCAATTTGAGTAACTGTTTTACCCAAAGCCATTAATTTAAATATCTCAAATTCACGGTTGGATAACAGTTCATGCGGCTTTTTATCATATTTGGTATCGATGAGTTTTTCTGCAATTTCAGGTGTGATGTATTTCTTTCCGGCAATGATGCGTTCAATGGCTTTGATCAACTCCTCAGGTGCAGAATTTTTATTGAGGTAACCAGCGGCGCCAGCCTTTAAAACCCTGATGGCATACAGGTCTTCGGGGTAAATACTCAGGATCAAAACAGGCAACGCCGGTTTAAAAACTTTGATCTGTTCCAGGGCTTCGAGGCCGCTCCTGCCGGGCATGTCAAGGTCAGAAATTACGAGGTCCCAGTCATGGAGGGTTACTTCTTTTACCAAAGCAGCGCCATCACTCACTTCTTTAATTTCTGCGTGAGGGTATTCGTCTTTTAAAATCTGCATGATTCCAAGACGTATAAAACTGTGGTCGTCTGCAAGAATGATCCTGGTAATATTCATAAACAAGCCGGTTTTAGTTTTAAAGGTGCAAAGGTATGTGGATTGTAATTTTTGTTCCGTTGCCGTAAGAAGATATCAAATCTAATTTTCCTCCCAGCAAAAGTATCCTTTCTTTCATGCCCAAGATACCAAAAGATTTTTTTATTCGTACCGAAGATGGATCAAACCCCTGTCCGTCATCTTTTACGGCAAAAATCAACTCTTCGCTGGTTACCTGCAATTCCGTGTTTACATTGGATGCATTGGAGTATTTGGTAATGTTGGTCAACGCTTCCTGGTACACCCTGAAAATGGTAGTTGTAATTTCCTGCGGGAATTTTATTTCGGTTTCGGGCAAAGTTAAAGTAACCGGTATGCCGCTGTTGGCGGTGAATTGCCTGCCCAGCCATTCGATGGCTTCCAGCAAACCATAGTCATCCAAAACGGCAGGCCGCAGTTCGCTTAAAATTCTCCTGATGGATTGGTTGCTGCCATCCAGCAAAGTGATCATGTTTTTTAGTTTGGCTTTCAGCAACGGCAAATCTTCCGGCATTTTTTTGTCTACCCAGGCCACATCCATTTTTATAGCCGTTAATTGCTGGCCCAGTTCATCATGTATTTCCCTGCCAATTCTTTTCCGTTCTTCTTCCCGTACGTTTTGCAGGTGGGCTGTTAGCTGGCGCAGTTGTTTGGATGTTTCTTTGTTTTCTTCCTGTGCCTTTATCCTGTCAGAGAAATCAATGCCCACGCCCATCAACGCTGTTTCGCCTTTAAAGTCGATGGCGATGCCGGTGAAATAGTAAGGTATCTTTTCTTTTGTTTTTAAAAAGAAATTGGCCTGTACTTTTTCTTCTCCTGAAATAAAAACGTTGCTGATTTTTTGTATCAACAATTGTTTTTCATCTTCTGTAAAAAAATCAAGCGGGTGCATCTGGCTGATTTCTTCGCCGCTGTAGCCGGATACATTTTCAAAATTTTTGTTCCAGCGTAAAAACTTCCCTTCCTGGTTGTAGAGATAAAAAATGCCCGGTAAACTATTGATTATAGAATCTGACAAATTCTTTTCCCGAACGATTTCCTGCTGTGCTTTTTTTCTTTCCGAAATATCTTTTACAAAAGAAAGCAGGCGGCCGTCGGATAAAATTTTACCGGTGATCTCAATGTCGATCACTTTGCCTTCCCTGTTTTTGATGATCCTTTCTGTTGTGACAGACTTGCCCGCCCGCAGCGCTTCAAAATGATAAGGGTTGCGCTGTACATCTTCCAGTATAGCAAAATCATACATTTTTTTCTGCAGCAATTCTTCTTCGGAAAAGCCGGTGAGTTTGCTGGCGCTATTGTTTACGGTTACAAAATTCCCTTCTTCATCAGCAATAAAAATTGCATCGGTGGCCTGGTTCACCAGGGTGCGGTAGCGTTCTTCGCTGATTTTAATTTCCTGCTCGGCTTTTTCCCGTTCTGTAAAGTCCAGCATAGAGCCGATCATGCGGTATGCTTTTCCATTTTCATCACGCAATAAAAATCCCCGGTCAAAAATGAAGATGGTGCTTCCATCATTTTTTATGCAACGGTATTCTGCCTCCCAATAATCTTCTCCTGATGCAATCACTTTGTGTATGCTGTTCAATATTTTTTCCCTGTCGTCAGGATGTATGCTGCTCGTCCACGAATCGTTGCAGAGCGGTACATTTTTATCCAAACCAAACAGTTTATAATAGCTGTCGTTCCACCAAACTTTATCTGTTAACAGGTCCCAGTCCCAAATCACATCATTGGTGGCTTTGGTGATCAATTCAAACCGTTCGTTAAAAATTTTTATTCTTTCTTCTGACTTTTTCCGTTCGGTTATATCAGTGGCCAGTATCATGCGGCAGTACATTTTATTGTACATGATGCCGTGAACAGTAATTTCTACATCTATCAGTGTACCATCTTTTTTTATGTGCCGCCACGCCCCGATATTACCTTCTATCGGTTGTTGCGCAAGTGAAGCCAGGTGGTCTTTGTACCGCTTGTATTCTTCCGGCGGCCGCAACTGCATTACATTCATGCTCAAAAATTCTGCACGGCTATAGCCATACAGGCTCAACGCTGCATTGTTTACTTCAATGATGGCTGTGGTTGCTGCATCAATGATCCAGC
>CAXTPJ010000577.1:0-3130 GCA_964245855.1 uncultured Ferruginibacter sp.
AAATTGGAAGAATTGGGTATCGGCAGGCCGAGTACTTATGCACCAACCATTTCAACCATTATTAAGCGGACGTATGTTGAGAAGAAAGATAAAGAAGGTGTGAAAAGGGAGTTCAGGATTTTACAATTGAAGGATGATACAATCACCAATGTTTTATCGTACGAAAATACCGGCGCTGAAAAAGGAAAACTTTTTCCGACTGATTTAGGATTGGTAGTAACAGATTTTTTAAACCAGCATTTTGAAAAAGTAATGGATTACTCTTTTACGGCAGGCATTGAAAAAGAGTTTGATGAAATTGCCGATGGCAAAGTGGTGTGGAATAAAATGGTAGGAGATTTTTATGCGCCGTTTCATACCGGTGTTGAACATACGCTGGTGAATGCAGAACGTGCAGTTGGGGAAAGGGCATTGGGTGTGGATGAAAGCGGCAAGCCGGTAATTGCAAGAATGGGACGTTATGGCCCGATGGTACAAATCGGCAGCCAGAACGACGAAGAAAAACCACGCTTTGCCAAATTGAAAAATACCCAAAGCATTGAAACCATTACCATGGAAGAAGCGATGGAACTGTTCAAGTTGCCATTGACTTTGGGTGAATACGAAGGGCAGGAAGTTGCGGTGAATGTTGGCCGTTTTGGGCCGTATGTAAAATTTGGCGAACAGTTTATTTCGATACCGAAAGGAGAAGATTTGTTTGAAGTAGATTTAAACAGGGCAATTGAGATCATTACTGCCAAACAGGTAGAAGACGCACCCATTGGTTTTTATGATGAAAAACCGATCACCAAAGGTAAAGGCAGGTTTGGTCCGTTCATTAAATGGAATGACCTGTTCATCAATATCCCAAGGGCGTATAATTTTGATACCTTAACCCAACAGGATTGCAATGAACTGATAGAAAAGAAAATTGAGAAAGAGTCGAATCGTTTTATACGGCAATGGCCGGAAGAAAAAATTGCGCTGGAAAATGGCCGCTGGGGACCGTTCATACGCTTTGGTAAAAAAATGCTGAAACTGTTTGGCAAAGAAGATAAATCGAAATACACGGCGGAAGAACTGGCAACGATTGACCTGGAAACGATCAAGAAAATGATCATTGCGCAGGAGCCGAAAGCGTTTGATAAAAAAGCACCGGCTAAAAAGGCTGCTACCAAAAAAGCAGCACCTAAAAAGACCGCCACTAAAAAATAATCTACAACAATAGCAACGCCCCTAAAGCGTTGCTATTTTATAAACCATTGTAGAATGATCTCACTCAAGTATTCCATCACTGAAGAGGATTACATCAACTACTACACCTATGTAATGTGGGATGCGCCGGAAAAAAAGCAAAGCAAACTAAAGTATTATTTGCGGCAGGCCGGCATCAATATCATTGTAATAATGGTGTTGCTGTACACCGATATTTTCAGGCACAACCAACTATACTTATATATTTACATTGGCATTCTTATTATTATTACTTTGTTGCAGGTGTTCAGCGCCCGTGCCAACGTAGGCAAACAGGCAGAAAAAATTGCCCGGGCAAAAAACAACCGTTCTCTTTTTTATGAAATGCATGCAGACATCAATGATGCCGGTATCTACATCAAAAATGATGTAATGGAAGCAGTGTACCAATGGCCGGCATTTGTAAAAAAGCAGGAGAACGATGCCTATTATTTCCTGTTCACCAATTCTATTGAAGCCATCATTTTTCCAAAACGCATTTTTAAAACGGTTGCTGAAAAAGAACAGTTTCAACGATTGTTATCGCAGCATTTATCTTTTGATGCGGAGGTTGGGCATTTGATAAAGGAATAAGTGTTTGCTGTTTTGTTTCAAAAAAGTGATGTTATGCTGCTCCAATAACTAACAGTACAAGTGAGTGACACAACCCTGCTGCCATGAAAACCAACTGCTGGTCAACTCAATATTTTTACTGCCGGAATCTCTCACTGAAAATAAGTACCACAGGGTATTGATAATTTAGAAAAATTAATCATCTTTCCGAAAATTCTGCTATGCCCAAATTTGAACAAACCATTGATACCGGCAATACTGACAATGAAACCGTATTGGCCTGGTCTTACCTCGCCATACAGCAACTGCAATGGGAAATTCAGTTTGCCGGGGACAATGCTTTACAAGCCCTTACTCCACGAAACTGGAAAACCTACGGCCAGGAGATTTTGTGTACCGTTGATAATGGCGCTTTAACAATTAAAAGCGACATGACGCATGGTGAAATGCTGGATGCAGGTGGAAGAAACAAAAAGAATACCGCTCAATTTATTACCGCATTTGAATCGGTTAAAGCCACTGCCAGTGCTGAGCAAATTGAAGCAACCAGCATCCGCATCAACGAACTTAGAAAGCAAACAATACAAACGCTGGAACAAAATGAAAAGGATGCCATTGAGATTGATAAAGCGATGAATTTATCAGGCAGCAACTTATATGTAACGTATACCATCATCGGCATTAATTTACTGGTATTTATTTTAATGGCGATCAACGGTGCCGGCATTGTAGATGCCAATGGCTTTGTACACATTGCCTGGGGCAGTAATTTTCCGCAACTTACCTTAAGCGGTGACTGGTGGCGGCTTGTAACAAATGTATTTATTCATTTTGGTGTTATTCATTTGCTGATGAATATGTATTGTCTTTACACAGTCGGCATTTACCTGGAACCGATGCTGGGTAAAATAAGGTACACTGCTGCTTATTTATGTACGGGTGTATTGGCAAGTATTGTCAGCATTTGGTGGCATAAAGAAGCAGTAAACAGTGCCGGTGCATCCGGTGCTATCTTTGGTTTGTATGGATTGTTTTTAGCCCTGCTCACCAGCAACCTGATCCCTAAAAAAGTACGGGATTCGTTATTGCAAAACATTGGCATTTTTATTATTTACAACTTAGCGTATGGCATGAAAAGCGGAGTAGATAACGCCGCTCATGTAGGAGGATTGATCAGCGGATTTATTATTGGTTATGGTTACATCTTCGGCATAAAAAAAGAAAAACGACAGGAACAAAAAATTCAATGGATTGCACCGGCAGTGGTGATACTTACGCTTGTAATTGGTTTTGCTTATTTGCAACAAAATAAAATAACGGGCAAAGAAAGAAACAAAATTTTAAG
>CAXTPJ010000578.1:0-3125 GCA_964245855.1 uncultured Ferruginibacter sp.
TCAAAGATGCAGAAAACGCCCCATCGTTACTGGAAGCAGTCAACGGCTGGCTGGAACGCATGCCTTTCATCAACGATGAATCGTACTGGAAAAATTACCAACCGGTTTCGGGTAATGCAGTGTCGCCAAAATTCTGGAACGATTATGAATTTATCTTTCTCAACAGCCTGCCGGAATATGATACTGCCATTCAGCAATCTTTCAACAGTGTGTTTAACAACAACCCTGTTGATGCAGACAGGCAATTGAGCGCTACCGCCTGCCGGGCTGCATTGTTCATCATTTTACACCGGGAATATCCTTTGCTGGAACTGCCTTTTCAATTACTGGATACGCTATTGGAAATAGACAATCAATTGGGCAGTTGGCGTTACCGCCACATCAACATGGTAAAGCGCATGATCGGCGCCAGGAGCGGCACAGGCGGCAGCAGCGGCATGGATTATTTAAGGGCTGCTATGGAAAAACATTATATTTTCAGGGAGATTGCACAGCTCAATAGTTTCCTGATCGACAAAAACAAGATCCCGGCGTTGCCGGCTGAACTGGCAGAAAAATTGAGGTATCGAATGTGATTTTTTGTTGAATGTTGTTGAACATGGTTGAAAATTGTTGAAATGGTTGAAAGTTTTGTGTGGAACAGATGAATTAATAACTAAAAGTACAAGTGAGTGACACAACGATGTTGAACAAAGATTTAATGCTGGTAACAAAATAAAACCCATCATTGTAGTGGCCATTTAAACTCTTATAGCATGACTGAGATCAACCGGCTGACAAAATTATTTACTGATTTGCAGCATGGTGAATGCTGGCTGGATATTAACTTTAAAGAAGCCCTGCGTGGCGTAAATGCAGCTACAGCGGCAAAAAATATTGATGGCAAAACGAACAGCATCTGGCTGCTGGTTTTTCATTTGGTGTACTGGCGGCTGGTAGTCATCAATCGTTTAAACGGCAGTACTGATCATCCTCCTTTCCAGGATTTTACCTTGCCGGATGAACTGACAGAAGAAAACTGGAAACAATTGCTGACCGATTTTGAAACCACTTATCATCAACTCATTCATACGCTGCGGAATTTTAAAGAAGAGCAACTCGATACAATTTCACCAAAGCCCGACCAGACTTATCATGAACTGATTGTGGGTTGCCTGCAGCACGACAGCTATCATTTGGGGCAGATCATTTTGCTGAAAAAAGTGGTTGGTTGAGGCTTTTTATACTTTCTTGCTCCTAAATTTCCACGTTAGTAACAACTTATACCCTAAATTTCCCTTAACCAGATCTTATAGAAATAGCCTGCAAAAGCCTGCAATAAAATCAGTATCTTTGAAGTAATCTGCCGAAAATACCTTCCCCTTTTCCCCAGATCTGGAACTCAATCACCTTACTTAACAACATTTAATCATTTATTGAACATTTATGGCAGAAACCTGGAATAAAAAAGAAAGAGAAAAGAAAAAAAATCAGAACAAAAAAGAAAAAGCAGAAAAAAAGCAGGAAAGAAAAGAAAACACCAAATCTAAAAGCCTGGATGATATGCTGGCTTATGTAGATGAAAATGGTAACCTGTCTTCTACTCCACCCGATCCTAAAAAAATGCGTAAGATCAGGGCCGAAGACATCGAAATCGGTGTTCCTAAACAACAGGATATTGACCCTGCAGATTTATTAAGAAAAGGTACCGTTACTTTTTTCAACGAAGCAAAAGGATATGGTTTTATAAAAGACCTGGAAACACAGCAAAGTGTTTTTGTGCATGTGAACGGATTGAAAGAGGCTATCAAAGAAAACAGCAAAGTAATTTTTGAAGTAGAAATGGGCCCTAAAGGCGCTAATGCTGTCAACGTGCAATTGGCACCTTAATCGTCTTGTTTTATCAGCTTTATCTTCCTCTGCAGGATACCGTTCCTGCTGTTATTACCCTTCCCTTAAATTGAATTACCTGAACAATTTTTTTTGTCGCTGCTCCGGTCACCGGAGCGGACGATAAAATATTGGATTGTATATTTGTACCCGTTCAACAATCAGCTACATGGAATTTATTGACTACTATAAAACGTTGGGTGTAGACAAAACAGCTTCGGAAGATGATATCAAAAAAGCTTACCGGAAACTGGCCCGGAAACTTCACCCCGACCTGAACCCAAACGACAAAGATGCCCACAAAAAATTTCAGCAGGTTAATGAGGCCAACGAAGTATTGAGCGACCCGGAGAAAAGGAAAAAGTACGATCAATATGGTAAAGACTGGCAGCATGCCGACCAGTTTGAACAACAGCGGAGGTCGCAGCAATATGGTGGCGGTGGCTTTGGAGGCGGGCAACAATTTTCGGATACAGATGACGGTGACTTTTCTAATTTTTTTGAATCTATGTTTGGAGGAGGCGGCCGCAGCAGGCAAACAAAATTCAGGGGGCAGGATTATAATGCCGAACTGAAACTGAATTTAACGGATGCTATGCAAACGCACCAGCAAACACTTACGGTGAATGGTAAAAATGTACGCATTACCATTCCTGCCGGTGTAGAAAATGGCCAGCAGATCAAATTAAAAGGTTATGGTGCAGCAGGTGTAAACGGCGGCCCGGCAGGTGACCTGTTCATCACCTTTGTTATAGCACAACATCCAAACTTCAAACGTTCCGGCAACGATCTTACTACTTCTGCCGGTATTGACCTATACACTGCTTTATTGGGTGGTGAAACAACTATTGATACGTTGCAGGGAAAAGTAAAGCTGAAAGTAAACCCTGAAACCCAGTATGGCACCAAGATCCGCCTGAAAGGCAAAGGCTTTCCTGTGTATAAAAAAGAAGGTGAGTTTGGCGACCTGTATGTTACCTACGAAGTAAAACTGCCCACCAATCTTACAGAAGAACAGAAAAAACTTTTTACTGAATTGAGTAAACTATAAATAGCTTTTGTATGCACACAGAAGAAATGATTGCTGCAGATGAGTTTTGTATTCATCACAATATTGAAACATCTTTCATTTACTCCTTGAAAGATTCCGGCCTGGTTGAGATAACCGTAGTGGAGGAAAAATTATTTGTACCGGTTAGCCAGTTACCCAACTTAGAAAGACTGGCCAGGCTGTACTACGAAATGGACATTAACCT
>CAXTPJ010000579.1:0-3103 GCA_964245855.1 uncultured Ferruginibacter sp.
AAAGCGATAAAAGCCGCAAAGGAAAACAAAATTATTTTATCCGACTCTTGTTATTACATGAAGCTCTTTCAATAATTATGAACTTACAAATCAAAAATCATACATCAAAAATCAACAATCATTTTACTATGCCTTCCAATTTCACACAAAGACGCAAAGCAATAAAAGCCGCAAAGGAAAGTTGCAGGGCTGTTTTATCCACTTGCTATAATAAAAGTTCTTTCATAATCATACACCTACAAATCACAAATCATACATCAGAAATCAAAAATCATTTCAAAACGCCTCCCAATCTCATCCTGCTGATTCCCCCATCCGGGAAGATAGTGAGCCGTACATGTGTAAAATACTGATCGGTATTCAGTAATTTTTTTTCAAAATAATGTTCATGATCGGCCTGCAATTTTTGCGGTGGTAAAATGGTTGTCCACTCAACATCCGTGGTGGCAAAGTCTGTATTGACAGGCACATTACAACCTTCAATCATGCAGCTATCGGGATAGTTGCCTTTAAAATGGCAGGTATCTACAATTGCTTTTTGTATCTGTCCTTCATGTGCCAATCGTACAATCACCCAGTCTTTGTTGTTGGGTGTGCGGTTGCGCTTGGTTTCCCAACCATCGCCCATGTTGATGCCACGCCCCGGCATGATGAGGTTATCCATGTGTGAGAAAAACATATCGTTGCACAATACAGATTTACCTCCATTGATTGCAGCAGCCAAATCTATCCAGTCGCCATGGTGAATTTTTTTCCAATCTTTAACCACTTCGCCATACACTTTCAATCTTGCTACACCACCATCAGGGTAAATATTCAGCCGCAAATGTGAGTACACATTTTTATCAATGATTTCCAGCAGGTGTTGTGAGCCCGGATTGAGGGCTGTCTTTGGTAATATTTCGGTCCATTGAACTTTGTCAAAGTCAATGTCTTCCGCACAGGGAATGTTAGCGGCCTCTATTGATGCAAATGGGGGATGGTTGCCCAGGAAAAAATTAGTATCAATATCAACTCCATGGATGATGCCTGTGGTAGCCAATTGCACAATGCACCAATCATGCCCCGGTACCCTTTTGCGGCGGCTTTCCCATCCATCCATCCACTTGCCCCGGTCGGTATATTTATCGGTGATGAAAATGCCCCTGCCGGGTTTGATGAGGTTTTCTTTTTCTGCAAAAAAATCATCGCTGCAGGCCAATGCTTTGCCGCCTAACCTTTCGGCAGCCAGGTCGATGAAATGTGTAAAGGTTGGTTCGTTTGTGTTGATGCTCATGGTATTTTTATTTTGACCTCAACCCAACCCTCTGCATGGGGGAGAGGCTTAAGCTCTTTTATAGAGCTGGTTAATTTTGTTATTCAGTTAGTTGGTTTTTATTTAAAATGATTTGTCCTTTGTTCGTATGAACAAATTTACCGTTGTCGAAAACCTTTTCTCCGGCCAGGTATGTTTGTTCCACCACGCCGAATAATTCATCGCCAATGTAAGGCGTTATTTTGTGTTTGTGATGAATGTCATCATCTGTTACGATGAAACTTTTTTCGTCATCTACTACAATTACATCTGCATCAAAGCCAACAGCGATTGTTCCTTTCTTTTGTGATAAGCCTGCAAGCTTTGCCGGGTTTTCGCACAGCCATTTTGCTACATCGTTGAAAGTAGCATTTCTTTTTTTTGCTGCTGTCCATAACACCGGTAATGCAAATTGTACAGATGCGATACCGCCCCAGGCTTTGCTGTAATCGCCGCTTTCAATTTCTTTTACATCGGGTGTGGCAGGTGAGTGGTCGGTCGCTACAAAATCAATAACACCATCCTGCAGCGCTGTCCATAATTGATCGTTGTTTTCTTTTTCCCTGATGGGTGGTGCACATTTATAGGCTGTGCTGGCATCCGGAATATCTTCGGCATTGAAGTATAAATAATGTTGTCCTGTTTCTACCGTAATGGGCAATCCTTTTTTCTTTGCAGCAATAATTTGCGGTATCGAATCCGCAGAGGACAAATGCACAATGTGTATCCGGCAGTTAAATTCTTCGCACAAGCGGATCATTAGAGCAATGGCATCATCTTCCCATTTTTTAGGACGGCTGTTCAAATAATTCTGATAAGATTGTACGTCATTGTTTGTCCGCTTTTCATCATCTGTCAATTCGCAATGCACTAACAATGGTAGATTATATTTGGCAATGATGGGCATTGCTTTGCGCAAATCTTCTTCTGTTGCATTGGGAAATTCATCAATGCCGGAATGCGTTAAGAATGCTTTAAAACCCAACACGCCGGCTTGTATCAATCCTTCTATTTCATTTTTATTGCCGGGAATTATGCCTCCCCAAAAGCCAACATTGCACTGCAGTTTGTGATCGGCTGCTTTTAATTTTTCCTGCAACGCAGCCACTGTGGTAGTAACGGGAGAAGAATTCAACGGCATATCAACCAGCGTTATTACACCGCCGGCAATAGCAGCTTTGGTTGCGGTGGCAAAACCTTCCCAATGTTCCCTGCCGGGATCGTTGATATGGACATGAGTATCGATCACACCGGGCATTAAAATCTTATTGCCGAGTTCAACCAATTCATATGCCTTTGGTGCAGGCAATGCATTAAGTATGTCAACGATTGTTCCATCATTGATCAGTACTACCGCCTCTTTATAACCACCAGGAAATACAACCCTTTTACTGTGTAATGCTATCAAACAGAAATTTTTATGTCGTGAAAATAGAATCTATAAAAATACAAAACAAAAGTTTAAATTGTAGTTTTACCAAAACCAATACTACAAGAATTTATGCTGACTGCGTTCGTTTATGCGATACTTATTTTTATACTGGTAATGCTGGTGCGGATGACGTATCATTTTCATACGCTGCACAAACAATCGCATGAAGAAGCGGCTTCCGAACAACATAAAGAACACCTAACCTTATCACATGGATTTGTTTACGCTTCACTGGTATTGGTGATCATCGTTATGATTGCATTTACGTGGTACAAAGTAAAAGGTACACCCTGGGAAGGCCACCTGATGGAATGGCTGAACATTGTGGTACGACTGATGCACATCACATTCGGCATTGCCTGGATCGGTGCTTCTTT
>CAXTPJ010000580.1:0-3098 GCA_964245855.1 uncultured Ferruginibacter sp.
GGAACAAAATAAAAATCACACAAAGAATGAAGTGGCTGATTGTTTGGCAGCGGATTTTTTTAACCAAAGCATACGCCAGATCACTGCTGTAAAAAACACCGTAGCCCCGATAATATTCATACCCATATCTTTCATACTGTCTGCAATAAAAACAAACAGGTTTCTGCTACTCAGCCAGTTTTGAAATACTTCATTTACCACACCAATTACATTGAATAGTAAAAAAGCAGCAACCCCTCTTTTTAATCTCGTGGGTTTGGTAACGTTGGTAAAAACAGCCGTATAGATGTACACTTTTAAACAAATGACAATACCGAAAAAAAGATGTTCCGCACAATTCAACAGCCATTCTGCCGAAGCATTGAAATGCACGCTGCGCAATCGTTCCAGCAATACCAGGCTGTAACCCCAAAAAATAAAATTGTATAACTTATAGGATTGCTGCAGGTACCCTTTTCGATGATTCAATATCTCCAGCGATATATGCATGGCAGCAATGTACCAGCAATAATGAGCGCCATGATTGGCAAACATAATGAACAGCAAAAAAATATTGGCAGGGCGGATATGGCTGATTTTCATAAACAAAAAAGTTAGTGGTGACTGGAATAATGTACAAATTAGTATAAATATTTTTATCTCCCGCATTCATCATTGGCATTACTTTAACACAGCATACGTTTAACAAATTCTTAGCCTTGCACGCATACAAGTTTTTCATTTCACTGCTTTCTTTGTGCCACCCAAATCACTCACCTTAAACCAAATCCAACATGCAAACTAAACTACTCCTGTGTTCGCTTGTGTTTACTGCAGGCATGGTGTCTTGCAACAGTAAAGAAGAAAATCACCTCACTGCAACAGTATCTGGTATTGCCAGCCCAACAACCGCAACTGCAAGCAATACGGTTTATGCAGGAGAAGCCATTTACACGCCTGATCTCAGCAATGCTTTTGTGCAAAGCATTACACAAACTTTTACTGCGGCAGCCAATGAAGTATCTGTAATCAAAGCCCGAAAAGGATTAAAAGTAACGGTTGATCCATCAGCATTGGAAAAAGAAGATGGCAGCCCGGTGGATGGAATTATAACGCTCCGTATTGCAGAACTTACTACCAGTGAAGATTTATTCAAGAGCAATGCAGCTACCATGAGTGATAGCCAACTGCTTGCATCCGGCGGCAGCTACTTTGTTGGCATGGAATGCAACGGGCAGAAATTACGGATAAAAAACAACGCCAGCATACACATGGACTTTCCAAAAATAAAACAGGCCGAGAACATGGAATTATTTTATGGCGACAGGGATACGAAAGGAAATATGAACTGGGTGAAAGCGGGGCAGCCGCTGCAAAAGACTGCCAGCTTTATTTCAGAAACTTTCATTCCTTTTATCTTACCTTATCCAGACACAGAAGATAAATGGGGAAAAGGAAGGTTTCCATTGTACGACTCTGTGAATACAAGAGTTGGTTATGAAGATAAAAAAGTTACCCTGCAGGAGTTGGTTAACCTGCTTCAACAAAAAGGGATCGATAAAAATATTGATACCGTAACAGTAAGGCGCTCAGTACTGGTTGACCGGAGCCTGCAAGGCTTACTATCTGGCTATGAAATGAAGGATGTAAAAAGATACCGCCTGATCTCCAGCAAAGAATTGCAGGTTGAAAAAGATTCTTTCGACTTCAAAACAAAAGCGAATGACCTTGCCCGGATTGAATGGTATAAACAGTCTAAAGAAAATAACCTGCCGCTCAACTGCAAAAATATTATGCACCTTCAGCCATTACCAATTTAGGCTGGATCAATTGCGACCGGTTTTACAACAATCCTTCAAAAGAAGATGTGCCGTTGGAAATGCCTTACACTTTTACAAACCCACAGGTGCAATATTTCCTCGTGTATAAAACATTCAACGGGTTAATGAGCGGACAGGTTTCGATGAACAAACAGCAGCAATATGTTTTGCCCGCATTACCAACCGGCGAGCAGGTTACATTGATTGCATTTGCAAAAGCCAATGGCCAATTCTTTCAATACAAAGAAGACTTTGTAATAGGATCAAAACCATCTGTGAAACTTGATTTTAAAACTATTTCAGCAGATGACATGGCCAGGTTATTTGGCAAGAATGTAAAAATATAAACCCTATTGTACACCATTTATACCAGCCCGTTTTTATAACCCTGCCTGTACCTTAACACTCTATGAACCTTGCAACGCCCTGTTACCCTAATACAGGGCGTTGCATTTTTATTAATCAACCACCAATACTTTTTTTGTTTCCCTTAATCCATCCAAAGTAAACGTGATGGTATATAAACCTTTCGGCAGATCGGCCATGTGTATATGCCCATTGTTGATGCCTTTATTGGCAGACAGTTCCAGTTTCATAACTGCTTTGCCATTGGTATTTATTACTATTGCTTTCATGCTTCCATCCTTATCGGCATTGAATTGAAACATCAGGTGGCCAACTTCTTTGCTCACAGGATTAGGTCCCATTTGCGTAATGAGTTTTTTTATTGCCAGTTCATTACGCACCAGCTTTACTGCCGAAATACTAAAGCTGCCGTCGGTATTGACTGTCTTCAATAAATAATAAATATACCTCGCTGTTACATCGAGGTGTTCATCTCTAAAATTATAGGTCTGCACTGTTGATGAATTGCCTGCTGCATCAATACGTCCGGCATCAACATAATCATTTCCATTGGTGCTTTTCTGCAATAAAAAATAAGCAACATTCTGTTCTGATGAGGTTTGCCATTTTGCAGTGATTACTTTGTTTGAATAATTCACATCAAAATTGCTGAGTGTAACAGGCACAATACCGCTCACTGTGAAAGTGCCTACCATGCCGGTTGTTCCGTTAGCACTATGTACTTCACAATAATACCGGTAGTTGCCTACTTTTGTCACCGTATAAGAATAAGAAGTAGTTACGTTTCCCGGCGCCCCGCTGTTCATGGGCGCTGCACCAGATGGAACTACACCCAAAGGCGCTGTAACCACATTGTGAAAATTGCTCGCTGCAAAATTGAATTGGATCACATCGCCAATAACAACATTGGGAATATTGGCAGGTGAAAATTGA
>CAXTPJ010000581.1:0-3094 GCA_964245855.1 uncultured Ferruginibacter sp.
TTGGTAAAGAATCTGCATTGGTTTTCAGTACCGGTTACCAGGTAAACCTCGGTGTAATTTCAGCTCTTGCAGGAAGAAATGATTATTTGTTTTTAGATGAATGGAACCATGCCTGTATCATTGATGGCGCAAGGCTTTCTTTCTCCAAGATGTATAAATATGGCCACTCCGACATGGCGCATCTTGAAAAATTATTGTCGAATGCCCCGATTGATGCCTTTAAACTCATTGCTACAGATGGTGTGTTCAGTATGGAAGGCGACCTTGCCAAACTGGATGAAATTTCCAACTTAGCTAAAAAATACAACGCAACAGTTTTTGTTGATGATGCCCACTCTTTAGGTGTTTTTGGTCCTGCCGGCCAGGGAACTGCAGCTCATTTTAATATCACGCACAAAGTTGATCTTATCATGGGAACATTTAGTAAATCGCTTGCTTCTATTGGTGGTTTTATTGCTGCCGATAAAAAAGTGGTTGAGTTTTTAAAACACCATGCCCGCTCTTTAATGTTCAGCGCAAGTATTTCTCCGGCAGCAGCCGCAAGTGCTTTGGCAGCCTTGAATGTAATGCAGAACGAACCGGAAAGAATTGAAAAATTATGGCAGAATACCAATTATACACTGGAGTCATTTAAAGCCGCTGGTTTTGATGTGGGGCCTACTGAATCACCGATTATACCTATTTATGTAAGGGACAACGAAAAGACATTCCTGATGGCTAAAATGCTGATGGATGAAGGCGTATTTGTAAACCCGGTAGTTTCTCCTGCCGTTAGCAGCGAATCATCTATGATCAGGTTTTCTTTGATGGCAACCCATTCATTTAAACAGATTGATTTTGCAGTAGAAAAATTGAAAAAAGTAGCTTATAAATTAAAGATACCACAACTTTCAACTGTAAAAGATACGGTTAAGATATGACGGAAATAAAGAAAGTAGTTTCTAAAAAAGAACTGGCTGCATTTATTGATTTTCCACATGATCTTTTTGAAGGAGATGTCAATTATGTTCCTGAGTTGCACATTGCACAGAGGGATCTTTTATCGCCGGGCAAACATCCATTTCATGATCATTCGTCGCTGCAGCTTTTTTTAGCTTATAGTGAAGGAAAGATCACCGGCAGGATTGCAGCAATCTATAACACCAACCACAACAAGTTTAAAAATACCAGCGACGGTTTCTTTGGTTTTTTTGATGTGGTGAATGATAAAGCAACAGCAAAATTATTGGTAGATGCGGCAGCAGCGTGGTTAAAAGAAAAAAGCGCCAATACCATGATTGGCCCGGTAAACCCTTCAACCAATGAACCTTGTGGCTTGCTTGTAGATGGATTTGATTCTCCGCCTGTTGCAATGATGACCTACAATAAGCCTTATTACCAGGGGTTACTGGATGGTTTGGGCTTCAATAAAAAAGATGATCTGCTGGCTTACCATTTACCAACAGATACCGTTGAAAAAAGGACACTCCAGTTAAAAGAAGCACTGTTGAAAAGGTTGGCTAATAATAATATTGTTATCCGTCCGATCAACATGAAAGACTTTAAAAACGAGGTAGATAGATTATTGAGTGTGTACAATGAAGCATGGGCTGCCAATACAGGCTTTGTTCCCATGACTGAAAAAGAATTCAGGTACCTGGCTAAAGACCTGAAGATGATTTTGGATAAAGATTTTTGTTTGCTTGCTGAACACAATGGAAAAGTAATTGGATTTTCCCTGGCAATACCTGATATCAACCAGGTGCTGATCAAAATAAGAAGAGGTCGTTTATTTCCAACTGGTATTTTTAAATTATTACTGGGCTTAAAGAAAATAAACTATGTGCGGGTGCTGGCTTTGGGAGTGATAGAAGGCTATCGCAAAATGGGTATAGAAGCTTGTTTTTATGCCGACATTATTGAGAAAGCAGTAGCAAAAAAGTTGAAGGGCGGCGAAGCCTCCTGGATACTGGAAAATAATGAACTGATGAACAATGGCCTTAAAAAATTAAATGCCACTGTTTACAAGCGGTAAAGGATTTTTGAAAAATCATTATGAAACAAAAAGTATTGATAACGGGGGCGAGTGGTTTTTTAGGGTATCATCTCATCAATGCTGCAATTGAAAATAACCTGGAGGTGTATGCTGCCATCAGGAGCAAAAGCAATATCAAACATTTAGAAGATTTTCCGATCAAATACGTGGTGCTGAATTACAGTGATGAAAAGGAGTTAACAAAAGTATTTGCAGAACATGGTTTTGATTATGTGCTTCATGCTGCGGGAACAACCAAGGCAAATTCAGAAAAAGAATACGATCTCATCAATAATACTTACACTCATAACCTTGCGCTGGCAGCAGCAAAAAACCAGCAGGTAAAGCGCTTTGTATTCATCAGCAGCCTTGCGGCAATCGGACCATTGAAAAGTACTGCTGAACAAATTAATGAACATACACAACCCAATCCTGTTACTGCATACGGCCGTAGTAAGCTGAGTGCAGAAAGGAGTTTGGCTACTGTAAAAATTCCGGTCACTATATTGAGACCAACGGCTATCTATGGCCCAAGGGAAAAGGATATTTTTATCATTACTCAATACCTCAACAAAAGGTTTGAGCCATATATAGGAAAGGCAGCTCAAAAACTAAGTTTTGTTTATTCTAAAGATATGGCAGCGCTGGCTGTAAAAGCCTTAACAGCAGATACTGTTGGAGCTTACAATGTAACCGATGGAAAAGAGTACAACAGGTACGAATACGCCAGGATTGTAAAAAATATTTTAGGCAAAAAAAGTTTGCAGTTGCACCTGCCGGTTTCATTGGTAAAAGGGCTGTTGTTTATGGTAGAAAAAATCAGTGCGGCTATGAATAAAGTACCGGCAGTGAACCGTGAAAAACTAAGTGAACTGATGGCAGAAAACTGGATATGCGATATAAGCAAAGCCAGGCAGGAACTCAACTATTCACCGGCGTACGATCTGCAAAAGGGACTGGAAGAATCCATTGAATGGTATAAAACGAATAGCTGGCTGAAGTAGAAATTAATTTAAACCAACAATATACAATAATTAAAAATAAACACATGGAACAAGAAGTGAAACCCGCAGAAGGCAA
>CAXTPJ010000582.1:0-3093 GCA_964245855.1 uncultured Ferruginibacter sp.
CAATGTCTTCCTTATTTATGCCAGCGTATATTCTTTTGTTAGCTTGCCATCTTTAAAAATGGTTTTTAATTCACTTGTTTTTTCTTCTTCCCAACCTACTTTATCGTATAAAACAAAACGATTGTTTTCCTTCTTTACACAAAGCAAACCTGTGGCTGATTTTTTAGTACCATCATCGGTAACAGGGTTTTTAAATATCTCTCTTCCTTCGCCATCCACTACCACATACGTTGCCTTCATGGCTGTACCAAAAGTATCACGGGTATTGTATTGGTAAGTAAAACTTCCGATGCCAAAAACCACCTGCGTTGCAAAACCTTTTGCTATCAGGCCTTCGCAGATCAACTGCGCCCTTTCGAGGTTGATACTATCGCCATAGATAGCGCCAATGTGCGGATCAAGCATTTTAAACCCTTTATCTGTAACGGTGCCGCCAAATACATCCCACAACAATTCCACTACGCCTTTTCTTTCAGCCCCAGTTTTTCCTTCGGGATTACCACAGATGATTTTAACGGGATTGCCACTGTCAGGACGGATAACTACCTTACCCTCACGATGAAGTATAGCCGCTTTTAATGCAGGCAGGTATTCGGTGCAAACTTTCCACAGATCCCACGTATCACTTACAATGCTTACAATGCCACTGGGATATACTTCTGTAACCAGTCGTTGAAATGTTTCCAGTTCGCCATCTTTACTGCCGCTGCACATTACGCTGTGTTCCGTTGCTGCTACGCTCCCCCCGATCAATTCTTTCTCTGCATCAGCTCCATAATATTGTTCCAACCCATCAATTGCAGGAATGGTATCGGTGCCGGTAAAACTCAGCAAATGCCCCATGCCACTCAACATGGCAGTTTCCAATGAGCTCATGCCACGGAAAGAAAAATCATGCCCCTGCCATTGCACAAAGTCTGCAGGAATACCGGTTTCAGCCGCATACTTATTCAACAGCTTTCTGTAAGTATAAGCAATGCTGGCAGAAGTGCATGGCTGCCAAACAATAGCACTTAGCAACGTTTCCAGGAAATTAGTAAGCCAATAAAATTCAGGTAAAGTATTTACTACCGTAATACATGGCACTTTCATTGGTACCTTACTACCTTCCGGCAATGCTTTTATTTCAATTGGCAGATAGCCAAGCTGGTGCAATTTTTCCAGGTGTTCGTAGGTTGGTAAAGCACCGATAGAAGTATTGATCCTTCTTTTATAATCAGCCATCACTTTACCTATCGGTTGATTGAAAAAATTATCGTTGAAATAACCGATCAAATATTCTTTAACGAAATACTGTAACCCGAAGAAGACCATTTCATCTATGTCCTTCAGGCGGCTACTTCTTGGTGTAAGGTTACTGTACACCAATTCAGTTTTTGGCGGGTATTGGAATACATGGCCCACTTTATAATAGTCAGTTAATAAAAAAGGATTTGTTTTCATGATTCATTCAGGTTTTTAGTAAATAAGAAGTTATTGTAAATGTATATTTTGAATTAAAGCTTGCATTGTTTTATACATTGGGATATTGTATTTGTTACAAACAATGTGAACATTGCCGCTTTTCCAAAAAGCACCTGGACAACAAACCACCAGTTTTCCGCTTTGTGCAAACAAGCCCAGCTCCAATAATGTAATTGGCGACTGCGATAATGGAAGAAAATTCATGATGATCAAACTTGACCGCTCCATTGCATTTAATTCCCAGTGAATTTGCTCACTGAATATCGGATCTGCTATTTCTTCTTTCCATGAACTATCCCAATCATCCCTGGCAGGATTATAAAAGGTGAAATCTGTTGATGCAAAAAAAGCAATGACATCATCTCTCCAATTTACTTCGTGGGATTTATTAATGCTTCCGGCTAAAAAAATTGATTTGCTATTATTACTTTCAATCGCTTCCGGAGCATTAAAAACCTGCATAATCAATATTGATTGTAGTTACCTTTTTAGCGTCATATACTTTGTTGAAACTGTTACTCACAATAATTGAATCAAACTTTTGTTCCAATGCTGCAAAGCCTTTGGAAAAAATGCCATGGGTAACAATCAACGTTAAATGCTTTGCTTTTATCTTTTCCGCAATGGCTAAAAAAGTAGCGCCTCCGTCGCAGATATCATCAATGATAACACAGTTCCTATCAGTACACTGTTGTGGCTCCAATACTTCCAGGGTTAACCTACCGGTTGAAAGCTCCCTGTTCTTACTGCAATAAACAATATCGTTAATGTTATTGTTCCAGTCAAAGTACTTACCCACTTTTTTGGCTGCTCCTGCATCAGGACAAATCAATAAAGCATTTTCGTGTTTATACGTTTCTACTAAGCGCTGATTGGTAATATTTATGGAATGATCGATCAGCATTGTTGCTACATCCGAATGCACATCAAATAAAAATACTTTTTCAAACTTGCAACTATTCACTAGCCCGGCAATCACTTTCAGATCAATGCTATCGCCGTGCTGCATCAGCCTGTCGAAGCGTGCTGCCATTAAATAAGGGATTACCAATACTTTCTTTTTTGCAAAAAGATTATCAAGGGCATTGGCGGTTTCTAATAATTGTAACACTTTACTGCTATCTGTGAGAGAGCATATCACTTTCACTTCATCACCTTCTTCGACACCCTGGATATTCACGTGTGGCTGATTGTCTGGGAAAACATTCACCTTGATTCCCTTCTGGCTGTTTAAATCGATTACTTTCATTTCTTTTTTGCTTTTGATTGAGCAAATATAAAACAATTTTTTATTTTGTGTATTTTTTACGCAAAATATTTTTTTGCAGTTTTTTTCAACTTTTATATTTCGCCAAATCTGGGTTTAATCAGGCACATTTGGCGAAATATAATTTTGTTCTATTGCCTAAAAGAAGTCGCTCATCACTATTTCACTATTTACCACATTAAGCTTATAGGCATTGTCCACAGTACCAAATGTGCTGATTAGGGTAACGAAAATATTCTTCTTTACTTTGGTCAGTTGTTGAAAAACAGCTACTTTATTTTGCAATGAAGCCGCATAATTTTTATTGATCTCAAACTCAGTGTTATAAAATTTTATTTCGCAGAGGTTGATACAATTGTCTG
>CAXTPJ010000583.1:0-3082 GCA_964245855.1 uncultured Ferruginibacter sp.
CAACTACCGCCGGAGTTTGGGGTCCAACCAATAACTCAACAGGTTGTAATGAAGCTTGTGTTAAAATAGAAATGAATTTTGGTGGGGTAGGCGCCAGCGTTAGGGCTACCATTAATGGTATGGTGGATACCATTGGTTGTGTTCCGTTAAACATCCGGTTTACTGATACATTAGCAAAAGGCAAAAGATACATCTGGAATTTTGGCGATGGCAGTCCTGATACTGTTACCATTGCGCCAGTCAATGCTGTAAACCATGTATATCAAAATGTAGGCAACTACCAGTTACGCCTCGTGTCTATCGATTCTACCACCTGTAATATTGCAGATACTGCATACGTTTCAGTAAGGGTGGGTAACAATGTTGTTACACCCAATTTTGTGGCCACCAAAGTAGGTGGCTGCCAGAGCTTTACTTTCCAGTTTGCCAATACCACCACGGCAGTTGTACCGGTATATAAACCCACTTCTTTTTTATGGGATTTTGGTGATGGAACGCCATTGGAAAGGGCCGGATTGGTAGCACTGACGCATACTTATGCTTCCCCCGGAACTTACAATGTTAAACTGGTGGTAGATGATACTGCTTTTTGTAATGCGCCGGACAGTATTACCAAACAGGTGCGATTGGCGGTTAATGTTACGGCACAGTTTACCACACCAGACAGGGGTTGTGTACCTTATATGGCTGTGTTCAATAATACATCGTTAGGGGGCACAGATTTTCTGTGGGATTTTGGAGATGGGACAACATCAACCGATGTATCTCCAACACATGAATACCGCAATACAGGAACATATACAATACGTTTGACTGCTATTGATACTTCTACCTGTAACAAGCAGGATGTATCTACTTTTACTGTTACGGTGTACCCGATACCCACAGCCGGATTTAGCTATACGCCTGTTGTACCGGAAGCAAATAAACCGGTAGATTTTTTGAATGCTTCAGTAGGTGCAACCCGTTATAAATGGGATTTTGGGGATGGCGATACTTCTTCTTTACAAAATCCAGGTCACCTGTTTAACGAATCTAAAACCTTTAATGTTTGCGTTATTGCAATCAATGATGCAGGCTGTTCAGATACATTCTGTTTGCCGGTAACCGCCAAGATTATCCCGTTGCTGGATGTACCCAATGCATTTACACCAGGCAAATTTGGAACAAACGGAATTGTAAGTGTTGCCGGCTTTGGTATTGGTAAAATGGACTGGCGCATTTATAACAGGTGGGGACAAATGGTATTTAGCACAGGCAACCGCAAAGATGGTTGGGATGGTACTTTTAAAGGAGTATTACAACCAATGGATGTTTACACCTACACACTGGATGTAGAGTTTACAGATGGAAAAAAATACCGCAAAACAGGAGATATAACCCTGCTGCGGTAACAATATAATTAACTGGCCACGATTAAGCTTTTGAGAAAATAAAAATTGCTGTTGAGAATTTTTTCCAACAATTGTAAACAACAACGGTTAAATAGTTGACGATGTTTCAAAAGAAAAAAATATTCCTTTTGCTTTGTGTGGGCCTCCAGCTTAGCGTGGTATTGCATGCACAGGACCTGCACTTTTCTCAGTTTTTTAATTCTCCGCTTACCACCAATCCTGCCAATACCGGCTTTATACCGGATGCCGATTACCGCATTGGCGGGCATTTCAGGAACCAGTGGTCGTCTATTCTTTCAGCGCCTTACAGAACATTGAGCATTTTTGGTGATGCGCAGGTGTTGCGTAACCAATTTGAAAACGGATGGCTTGGTTTGGGTGCTGTATTGCTGAGCGACCAGGCCGGTAGTGGTGGCCTGCGGTCAACAAAAATATATGGATCGGTTGCTTATCACCAAATGTTGGGCTTGAGCAGTTTGCTTACCGCTGGTTTTAATTTGGGCTGGGCCAATAAAAGAATTGATTTGACCAAGCTTACTTTTCCATCGCAGTTTAACGGGCAGTTCTTTGATAATTCCATTGATCCGGGAATTGCTTTTGTAAACAATAATGTGAGTTATTTCGATATGCAGGTAGGTTTGAATTATGCTTACTTTCCCAATGAAAATACTTACCTGAATGCAGGTTATTCTATACAACATGTGAACCGTCCGCAGGAAACTTTTTTTACTGAATCGGCCGACAGCAGCCGGATTGCCATGCGGCACATTGGTTTTTTAAATGCGCTGTTGAAAGTGAATGACCGCTGGATCATTAATCCCAATGCTTATTATACCATACAGGCCAAAGCCAGTTCTTTTATGCTGGGCATGAATGCCAATTACAATTTATCGGGCGCCGGTGAGAAACAATTGATACTGGGCGCTTATTACCGCAATGGCGATGCCATTATACCAATGGTTGGTTTTGAAATAAGCAACATCCGCTTTACTTTTAGTTATGATGCCACTACTTCGGCATTGAAGCATTTCAACAACATGCAGGGCGCACAGGAATTTAATTTGCTGAAGAAAGGATTTTATGGCGATCCTGGTTCAAGGCAGACGCTTTGTCCTACTTTTTAATCATTTACATTTGGATATAGTGGTGCAGCGTAGCAAAGCATATTGTACCAGTTTAAACCAACAGGTGCAGTTCCCTGTTAACCTACGCCGGATAGCAACGTAAACCCCGGTGAGGGAGCCCCCATCCGGCTTCTCCCAAAGGGGAAAGAGTAAGAAGCCTGGCTTTTGTGCCGGAGTTGCAGTGAATAGCCGGATGTGGCTGAATAAGGAGCAGTTTTTTCAACGTACTCATTGTCTTTGTTTTCCTTTCTTCATATTTAACAGTTGCCAGCCAAACAGCATTTTATCAACTCGCTATTTTATGCGAATTTTGTAAAAAATAATTCATGGTAGCAGCGGATGTAAGCAATCTTACAATAGCCATTGTAGAAGTGTTTAAGCAAATAGTGGGGCAACAGTTTGTACTGGCAGATGAGGAAAGTTTGAAGCATCACGGCCATGACGAAACGGAAAATTTACTATACCTGCCTGAAGTGGTATTAAGGCCACGGACTGCCGAAGAGATCAGCGCCATTTTTAAAATTTGCAATGAACATATTATTCCTGTTACACCACGGGGTGCCG
>CAXTPJ010000584.1:0-3082 GCA_964245855.1 uncultured Ferruginibacter sp.
GTGCAGCAATGCTGAAAAGTATTGGTGTTGAGTATGTAGTGATCGGTCACAGTGAGCGCAGGGAGTATTTCAATGAAAGCAATGCAGAGCTGGCCACCAAAATAAACCTGGCGTTGGAAAATGGCATTAAGCCGATCTTTTGTTGCGGCGAAGCGCTTGAAATACGGGAAGCCGGTACACAAAACAGTTTTGTAGAAACACAAATTAAAGAAAGCCTGTTTCATTTAACCGCCGAGCAACTGACCGGCTTTGTAATTGCCTACGAACCAATCTGGGCAATCGGTACGGGCAAAACGGCCAGCAGTGACCAGGCACAGGAAATACAGTTGCACATCCGTGGCGTGTTAGCAGCCCAGTACGGCGGAGCAGTAGCGCAAAGCATTTCCATTTTATATGGCGGAAGCGTTAAAGCAGCCAATGCAAAAGAAATTTTTGGCCAGCCTGATGTTGATGGTGGTTTGGTTGGGGGCGCTTCGCTGATTGTGGATGAGTTTACTGCTATTATTAAAAGTTTGAAGTAATACAGGCAGATTAAATTCCACTTTTGTCTTGATACAAAAGTGGAGCAAAAAATCAAGGCTGCATAAAAAAGCCTAAAAATTGAACCTACGGGCTAAAGAAAAACAAATCACAACAGTTGAATAAAACCCAACTTTTGTGCGGCTTACAAGCCAATAACTTTACGTGACTAAAGTAACAGTTGTTTTTCTTCTTAACGCCCTTCGCTTCAATTTTCTTAACGGCTTTTTTATGAGGCCGCTCAAAGTGCCTAAACGAAAATGGTTAAATAAAAAGCGGCGATCCTTTACTGGAGCGCCGCTTTTTATTTATTGACAGATAAATGTGTATGTTATTCTGTAATGATTTGCTGTTTGTGATTTAGACAATCCTTACATCCTAAAGCCAAAGCTGCACAAGGGTATGCAGTACAAGTGAGATCAATTTTTTCTTTTCCCCAAAAAGAAAAAATTGACAGAACAAAGTTCACAACGATGTTGATTAAAGAACAAATGCCGGTAACAAAAAAATCTACAGTAAGTCTAACGCTTTTGCGAAGAAGGTAACATTCAATGGCAATACCATAGAGCAATAACCGCCGCCGATTTTATACACCCAGAAGAAAAGGGCGATAGAGACGAAAAATAAAATCCAGTAAAGGCCGGTCGATTTTTTAGTGGTTTCCATGAATCAAAATGTTTTGGCAAAAATAGGGCAAAACAAACAAAATTGCTTTTTGCTTCGCTTCAATTTTTAATTTTTTTATCTTGTGCCGCTGTTGAACGATTGCATGAAAATTGCTCCCGGGCTTTCTTTTGTGTATTTTTTACATTTTGATAATAAAGTGGCTAAATTGCCCCTCCTTAACACTTAAAGATGATACTAAATTTTTATCTCCGGTTCAGTACCCGGTTCGGACAAACGCTATATGTTTCAGGAAGCCATACCCTTTTAGGAGAAAATGATATTGCAAACGCTGTTGCTTTACGGTATTTTAATGAAGAATTCTGGTATGCCCAAATAGAACTGCCGGAGAAGGGCAGCGCCACGCCCGAGCTGGATTACTGCTACATTTTACGGGAAGATGACGGCAATGAAATTGTAGAATGGGGCAACGACCGCATCATTGATTTTAAGAAAATAAATGCCAAAGAAGAAGTTGTTTTGGTAGATACCTGGAACCACGCCGGAGAAATTGAAAATGCTTTTTATACAAAGCCATTCCAGGAAGTTTTGCTGAAACAGGATGCTGCCAAAGCAAAAGCCATCAAAACTTTCACGCATGAATTCAGGGTGAAAGCGCCGCTGCTGAAAGACAACGAAGTGCTTTGTATGGCGGGCACCGGAAGTACATTGGGCGACTGGAATACAGCGCCGCCATTATTGTTAAGCAAACAAGGCAACTGGTGGACGGCGAAATTGAATTTTACCAAAGACAGTTTTCCGGTGGCGTATAAATACGGTGTCTATAATACCGCTACAGAAACCTTTAGCTATTTTGAAACGGGCCGCAACCGCATTGTATCGGTAGAAGGAAAACCGGGCAGGGTGGCGATCATTCATGATGGCTTTGCACACCTGGCTTATCCCAATTGGAAAGGTGCCGGCGTTGCCATCCCGGTTTTTAGTCTGCGTACTAACAATAGTCTTGGCACCGGTGAATTCACTGATATTCCAAGACTGGTAGATTGGGCAAAGACCTGCGGGTTGAAACTAATCCAACTACTGCCCATCAACGATACTACGGCAACGCATACCTGGACGGATTCTTATCCTTATGCCGCCATTTCTGCCTTTGCACTGCACCCTTTGTATATCAATTTGGAAAAGGTAGCCGGTGGTAAAAATGCAGCCCTGGTTAAGTCGTGGGAAAAGCAACAGTTAGAATTGAATGCCTTGCCGGAAGTAGATTACGATGCGGTGATGAAGATCAAGTTTGCGGCCATGACTGACCTGTACGAAAAGCAGAAAAAGGCATTCAAAGACGATGCTAAATATTTTGAGTTCTTTGAATTGAACCGTCATTGGCTGGTGCCATATGCCGCCTTTTGTTACCTGCGGGATAAATACAAAACATCGGATGCCAGCAAATGGAAAACACACAGCATATACAATGAAGAGGCGATTCAAAAATTAGTAGCGCCTACACAAAAACATTATGACAGTATTGCGCTGCATTATTTTATCCAGTATCATTTACACCTGCAGTTGAAAGCTGCCACTGCTTATGCACATAAAAATAATATTGTTGTAAAAGGTGATCTGCCAATTGGCATTTACCGCTATAGTTGCGATGCCTGGGTTGAACCGGAATTGTACAATATGAATGCACAAGCCGGTGCACCGCCGGATGGCTTTGCAGTGAAAGGACAAAACTGGGGCTTTCCAACCTACAACTGGAAAAAGATGCAGGAAGATGGCTTTGCCTGGTGGCGCCGCCGCTTTGAGCAAATGAGCGAATACTTTGATGCTTTCCGCATCGATCATATCCTTGGTTTCTTCCGCATCTGGAGCATTCCCATTGATGCGGTAGAAGGTATCATGGGGCATTTTGTCCCGGCGATACCGGTGCACATCAATGAAC
>CAXTPJ010000585.1:0-3081 GCA_964245855.1 uncultured Ferruginibacter sp.
ACAGCAATTGAATTACCTGGCGCAGGAAGGTAAGCAAGCAGATAATATTACTTCCACGCTCCTGTTGCAGGGGCTTAATGCACAAATTGATGCTGCACTGGAACAATTGAAAACTACCGATATCAATCAACTGACTGAAAAAAGGTTTGTCGGCCGCAAACAGGTTCCTGCTACCATGATGGGATTACTTTTTCATGCGGCGGAACATACTATGCGGCATACGGGGCAATTGTTGGTAACTATTGCCATGCTAAAAGTTTGAGCATTCTTTAAAAATTTGTTTCTTTGCATGCGCATGGCTTTATTCATAACATCACTTAACTCGGGCAGCAACGGAAATTGCTATTATGTTGGCAACGAACAGGAAGCTGTGTTGGTTGATGTAGGCATCTCTTGCCGGGAAACCGAAAAACGCATGAAGCAACTCGGCTTATCGATGAACAAAGTAAAAGCCATATTTGTTTCGCATGAACATGGTGACCATATCAAAGGCGTTTCTACTTTAGCCAACAAATACAAGCTGCCGGTGTACATCACCAGCCTGACGGCAAAGCATGGCCCGATATTGATCGGCCACCTGGCCCAAACATTTCTTGCTAATGAGCCAGTAATGATCGGCGGGTTGTCGGTGACCGCTTTTACCAAAAAACATGACGCTTGCGATCCGCATAGTTTTATTATACGATACAATGATATTACAGTGGGGGTGTTTACTGACATTGGGGTTGTATGCGACCAGGTGGTACATTATTTTAAACAATGCCACGCTGTATTTTTAGAATCCAACTACGATGAAGACATGCTGGAAAATGGGCGTTATCCGTGGCATTTAAAAAACCGCATCCGCAGCGGGCATGGACATTTATCTAACCGGCAGGCGCTGGAACTTTTTAACAACCACCGCCCGGCTTTTATGACGCATATTTTATTGTCGCATTTATCGAAAGAAAATAACTGTCCTGAACTGGCTGAGCAATTATTTATGCAGCATGCCAATGGCATTAAAATCATTGTTGCATCAAGAAACCACGCAAGTGACATATTTATGATTATCGCTCCTGTGGCTACAACAATGATGCAACCTGTGATTGCAACTTCACCTGTGTACGCAAGGCCTGTTCAGATGGCTTTGTTTGGTTAACCATTTTATTATTCCGTTTATTGTAGCAGTATGTTGCGCCAGGGATAGCAGCGAAAAGCCCGGTGAGGCCCCCATCCGGCTTCCCCCAAAGGGGAAGAGGAAGAAGCCAGGCTTGTGTGCCGGACTTGCAGCGTATAGCCCGCCCGTGCGCCTAAAACAGTTTTATCTTTTTGGCTTCCGCTTTTTTAGTAACTTGATTTTTTAGTGTAACTACCATGACAAAAAAGAAAGTACACCTTGTGCTGGGAAGTGGCGGTGCAAGGGGCATTGCACACATTGGTGTTATTGAATTGCTGGAAGAAGAAGGCTACGAAATTGTTAGCGTAACGGGCTGTTCGATGGGCGCTGTGGTGGGTGGTATGTATTGCGCCGGTTTTTTAAAAGAGTATAAAACCTGGTTGCTTACGCTCACTAAAACAAAAGTATTCAGCCTGTTTGATTTTACTATTTCGAAAAGTGGTTTTGTAAAAGGTGAAAAAATTTTATCCCGTCTGCGCATTTTTACCGGTGAACAAAATATTGAACAGTTGCGTATTCCTTTTACGGCGGTGGCTACAGACATACTGCATAAAAAAGAAGTGCATTATCAAACAGGCAATCTGTACAATGCGTTGAGGGCGTCGATGGGGATTCCCGGCGTGTTTACACCGATACAGGAAAATGGTACTTACCTGATTGATGGCAGTGTACTAAACCCGTTGCCATTGAACCTGGTGAATAAAACAGCAGATGAACTGGTGATAGCAGTAAATTTGAA
The DNA here is from genome assembly GCA_964245855.1 of uncultured Ferruginibacter sp. Classification (GTDB taxonomy): domain Bacteria; phylum Bacteroidota; class Bacteroidia; order Chitinophagales; family Chitinophagaceae; genus Ferruginibacter. Next base: position 1,899 of record CAXTPJ010000585.1, read on the forward strand.
CGGCGCCAACTGCGATGATACAAATGCTGAAGCAGCCGTTAAAAATGTTTCTCAAAAATCTGGCTGGCTGAATGCATTGCCAATGACCGCGAAGAAAAAAACAGCGTTGGTAAATCCGGTTGCCAGTTTCTCGTTGTTTGAATTATTGAGTACTTCCTACGATCTTACGCAGGACCGGTTAACGGATATGATGATACAGATCCATCCGCCGGATGTACTGGTGGAAGTGCCAAGAAATTGTTGTGGCGTATTTGAATTTTACCGTGGCGCCGAACTGATTGAGTTGGGGAGAAAAGCCTACCGGGCTGCAATCGGCAAAGCTAAGCCTGCATAAAATGTCAGGTTTTTTATTTTACGTTAACAATTTTGTCTATCATAGTATTATACTTATTCTGCGGATATGCTTATATGTTATGTTACTACAAAAGTTGTTACTGCGGTTTTTTATCTGCATAATTTATAAAGACAGAATTTTTAGGTCCCCGGATGGCACCGCTGAATTTACAGTTTTCAAAAGTAGCAATGCCATCGAACTTCATTGGGTCGTTTCCCCCATAATAACGGAACTGGCAATTGTCAAACTTGATCTTGTAATTGTTGCTGTATAACAACGTCATGTAACCAACTTCGTTTGGATACTTAAAATCAAACACAGAATTACTGATGGAAATGGGCAGGTCGCCGGTGCGGATATCGCCTATCTGGCCTATGCTTTCCGCATATACGTTCCTGATATGAATGGGAAACCAGTTTTGTGTTGATATCCTGAATAACCGTATGCAACCACCAGCTACATTCAGGTTTTCAACATAATAATTACCCGATGAGTTGGAGAAATAAAATAAGGTATGAACGGCACCCCATGAATAAATGCCCCGGAAAACATTTTGCTTTTCCTGCGCCTGCGAAGTAAGAACGCCAATTTTAGCATTGCCCAACTGTATGTTTTCAAACACCAATATTTCTGCATTTTGCGATATGCTGTTGGATATGCGGATCAACGTATTGAATTTTTCAATCTTCATATTGTGAATGCTGATGCCTGTTGAACCGCTTCGTTGCTGGTAGGTACTGTCATAATCGATCCAGATGCCCTGGCCATTGCCATCGCTTCCCTGGTTGGTATAATTGTCGAGTGATGTATTATAGTAAACACTGTCGCCACGGCCTGGTGAAACCCATT
>CAXTPJ010000586.1:0-3079 GCA_964245855.1 uncultured Ferruginibacter sp.
AGGAAAAGATGTAGTAAATCAAACAGGTGAAGGCGCTGCGAACGATAGTTTTTGGGTGAATCAACGGCATACGCCTTTATCAAACATTGAGGCAAAAGCATATACCAATATCGACAGCCTTCATAATATGAAGTCGTTTAAATCAGCCATGACAATCATTACTGCATTGTTTACCGGTTATATTGTTTTGGGCGATTATGAAATTGGTAACACCAATACTTTCTACAGCTTTAATCCTGTAGAAGGTTTCAGGCTTAGGGTAGGTGGAAGAAGCACGGCTAAGTTAAACCCTAACTTTTATACAGAGCAGTACATTGCTTACGGATTTAAAGACAAGCAATATAAATATGCGTTTTCGGGTACTTATTCGTTTAATGGAAAGTCTGTGTATTCTTACCCGCTGCATTATGTGAGACTCGGTTATCAATACGATATGAAAATTCCAGGGCAGGAATTGCAGTTTGTTCAGGAAGATAATTTTCTGTTGTCTTTTAAAAGGGGAAACAACGACAAGTGGATTTACAACCGTACAATCAAGGCGGAATATGTAAGAGAATTTGGAAAAAACTTTGCGTACACTTTTGGCTTCAAGCGCAACATACAAACGCCGGCCGGCGCCATTGTTTATCAAAAACCAACAGCTCCCTCCAACGAGTTTATACATGACCTAACCACAACAGAATTATCTGCTGAAATTCGCTGGGCGCCCAATGAACAATTCTACCAGGGCAAAACTTTCAGGATACCCATCGTTAATAAATACCCCATTTTTAAACTGCGTTACATCGCCGGTATTAAGGGATTATTTAAAGGCGAATACAATTACAGCAACCTGAATTTTTATTCTGAAAAAAGGTGCTACATGTCGCAGCTTGGTTATACCGATGTTACCCTGGAGGGCGGATATATTTTTGGAACGGTACCGTTTCCATTGCTGACAACTCACCGGGCCAACCAAACGTATGGTTACCAATTGGGATCTTATAACCTGATGAACTTTTTGGAGTTTGTGAGTGATAAATATGCCGCTGCCAATTTTGATGTTCATTTTAATGGTTTTTTCTTTAACAAGATACCATTGCTGAAAAGATTAAAATGGAGAGAGGTGGCCAGTGCCAAAGTACTTTTTGGTAGCCTGCGAAATCAAAACAATCCTTTATACAACAACGGACTGTATAAGTTTCCGGTTGACAGCACCGGACAAACGTCTACTTTTACACTGGATAACGGGCCATACATAGAAGTAAGCGTAGGCGTAGCAAATATTTTTAAACTAATCAGGGTAGATGTCATCAAAAGGCTTACTTATCTTGATAACCCCAACGTATCTTCTTTGGGTGTAAGATTTAAAGTGAAATTTGAATTTTAAAACGAAAGAAATAGAACAATTTAACAACAACCAAATAATGGCAAAGGAGCGGTTGAGGGATAGGCTTCAACAAACGATTTATCTTGTTATAAACCCATTGGTTAAAGGGCTGATCAAGATTGGCTTTACACCCAACTTGGTCACCATTACTGGTTTGATATTGAATATAGGCGTAGCGGTAATTTTTATCATTGGCGCTGAAGAAGGAAACCGGGGCGATTTATCTTATGTGGGCTGGGCAGGTGTATTGATTTTGGTGGCAGGTATGTTTGACATGCTGGACGGGCAGGTGGCGAGGATAGGTAACATGAGCTCAACATTTGGCGCTTTGTTCGATTCGGTGCTGGACAGGTACAGCGAATTGATCATGTTCCTCGGTATTTGTTATTACCTGATCGGCCATCATTATTTTATCAGTTCTTTATCAGCTTTTATTGCCATGATTGGTTCTATGATGGTGAGTTATACCAGGGCAAGAAGCGAAGGGCTCGGAATAGAAAATAAAGGCGGTGTAATGCAGCGGCCGGAAAGGGTCGTACTTACCGGCTTGTCAGCCATTGCCTGCGGTGTTGCCGGGCATTATATCGGGGGCGATTATAAATTGTATGTTTCACTGTTCCCGTTCCACATTTTCGAAACAATGTCGATTTTCATCATCCCAATATTCTTCATGGCGATCTCAACGAATATTACGGCTTTGAAGCGATTGGCACATGCAAAACGGGAACTGGATGGCAGATAAAGCGTTGGATTTTGACAAATAATTATTGTATATTTTTAGATACGAAGTTTAATTTTGCGGCATTACAGTTATTGAGCAGTTGAGGAAGCCCCGAAATCAATAAACGAAAAACAATGAAAAAGAATTACGTTTCAAACAGCGAAGAATCTATCAAGTTATTTAAGAATAATTTGATGGAAGGCTTATCTAAAGTACACTTTTCAGTGCCGCTGTTTATTTTTATACCCGTTATTTTATTCTTCGGTTACGAAGCATTTACGCATGAAATTGGTGTAGCTGGTTTTGCAATGTATTTTCTAATCGGCTTGGCCGTATGGACAGCAACAGAATATTTACTGCACCGTTTTATTTTTCATTACCATCCAACTTCTGAATACGGTAAAAGGATACATTTTATTTTTCATGGCGTACACCATGATTATCCACGGGATAAAAAAAGACTGGTAATGCCGCCATCTGCAAGCATTCCATTAGCTACGTTATTTTACTTTTTATTCTCCTTATTCCTTCAGCAAAAGCAATTGTTCGCTTTCTTCCCTGGTTTTTTATTAGGCTACCTGGTGTATGATATGTTGCATTATGCTATGCACCATTACAACTTTAAATCAGGACTGATGAAAAAGATAAAACAACACCACATGCTGCACCATTACCAAAATCCTGAAAAAGGTTTTGGCGTAAGCTCTTCTTTGTGGGATGAAATTTTACGCTCTCAATTTCCTAATGTAACAAAAAAGGTGGATGAACTCCAGGAGCGCTGATTTTTATTCTTACAAAAATGTTTTACCTGCAGTTGCTGTAACACTTATTTACCTGTTGGTTTCTTCTTTGCTGATCGGTTACAAATCAGACCAATTGGTGTTGGCAATCATTTTTAACGCCTGTTATTTAATTGCTCCTGTTACCCGCAAATTTATTTTGGGCTTTGCCATTTTCATCGTGTATTGGATCATATTCGATTACATGAA
>CAXTPJ010000587.1:0-3069 GCA_964245855.1 uncultured Ferruginibacter sp.
AATAAACTTCTCCCGTACCTATGTCTACCTTGTAATATTTTATTGATTTGCTGAAAACAGTATGCTTGTCATTGGTATTGCTCATAAAGCCAAATCCTGTAGCACTCATTACATTCACCCGTGAGCTGCGTTTGATTCCTTTGATGCCGGCAAAATAAAATGTGTTTTCCCGTTTTACCAGTTTAAAATATTTGTCACCGGAATGTATAAAAATATCGGTCCCGTTACTAAAGCCCCAGGCCTTTCTTTCGGGCATTCTATGTTGTTTTCTTTTACGTAAAGTATGTCGCCCATTTCACTGGGCTGCAATTCAAATGCTACCTGTAGCGGCGTATTTTTTTTGAAATCTTCAAAGGTTTTATAAATACCTTTTGGATAAGTTTGGGCCAGCAATACCGGGCAGTTATTATTTTTTCCTGCTGCCGTTTTAATATCCTGCAAACTTAGTTTGCGTTTCATTTTAGCAATGTCTGCCCAATTATACTGTAATAGTTTATCAAAGGTTTTTTTGAGTGTACCGTTGATATACATACCAGCATTTGCAGGAAGTTTTTCATCAAAAATGTAGGTGGAGTCTATCCTGTACAATGGATAGTACGCACTATCTTCCCGCAGGTAAAATTCTATGTTCGCAACAACACCTTTTTCAAAACCTTCATTTGGTTGGCCCCGTTTGTCGTTGGCCAATAGTGCCGGTGCAGCTTCTGCCGAAAGCCAGAATTTTTTAATGACAACAAATAAACTTATATCAGTAATGGGTTGTTTATGGAGTTGCAGGTAATAAGCAGACCAATCGGTAACAGCTTTTTCGAGCGTGGGTTTTAGCTGGTATAATTTAGGCCAGCCTTTCACCAATGTTCCGGTGGAGTAATAACCTATCTCATTGCAATTATCTCTTGCATCCATTATGGCTACAGAAGAAAAGGGGGTAATGAGTTGTTGCGGTGAAGTGTCTTTTTCCAACACAACCTCAATGTAGTCATGATGGCTGATGGCTTCATTCTCTACCTGTGCCGATGATATTAAACAGGATAATAAAAAAGTAAAAAAAGCAATGATTTTCTTCATAAAATAAAAAGGAATAACAGTTTGTTTTGGGGATCATCAATCAGTTTCTTTGTTCCTGCTGTTTAGCCAAAAACCAATGTTGAGCTGGCCGTACAATGTAAATTGAGATTGATTGATGGTGGCTTTGCTAAGGCCGTTATTGTAAGTTGTTTTTGCAAAGAGGATTCCCGGGCCAATGTTTAAATCGAGGCTGAAACGCTTGCTGTAATTACGCTGGAAACCCCATACGACAGCCGCAGAATTTACCGCCCTTCTTTTTTCAGGTGTGTAATAAGTGTTTTCAATAGGGATGGTAGAGAAAAAGGTTTGCCATACGGCGCCGATATAATTCAGGTTGTTGAGCGATGTTTTGCGCCCCCTGTTCATCCTGCTTTTGGCATTGTAATACAGCCTGTATTGAAGCGTGAGTGCAGGATCAAAATAAAATTCGCTGCCGCCAAAACCGCTTTTGGATACAGACCCATTCATAAAAGCCTGCAGGTAGAGCGTTTGAAATTTTGCTATTCTTTGTTCATAACTAACACCCGGGTTTAGAATGGTTATTTTGGTAATGTTGGTAACGCCTTCTGCTTCAAATTTCTTTTGAGCAAAACTGTTGGCGCATAAAGCCAATAAAAGGATGGGCAGGAGTTTGATCATTGCAGTTGTTTTAAGCAGTTTAAAAGGCCAGAAAAAATAAAAATATGGAAATTTATAATACAATGACTTCTTTCAAAAAAATAGCAGGTAGTTTTGGGTTGGTCAATCATCATTTATTTACGTGGTATGAAAAAAATTATCCTCTTTCTTCTAATCAGTCCATTGTTTTGTAAAAGCCAATCCTCCACTTATGAGGACAGCCTGCATCATTTTATACAGCAATATGTTACAAATCATGAAGTAGTGAAAGGCGCCGATAAAAAGTTATTGCAATTTTATCCTGTTAATAAGCAAAACCGTATCATCGCTTTGTTTGAAAAAAAGGACAATACAGCATGGTTCTGGATGCCGGCTTCGGGCAACAGCAAACAACAATACCGGGTGTATGGTGTGTTTGCTTTTTCCATTCATGATACGGCAGTTCAATTGGTGGTTTATCAATCCAAAATGTTGCTGACGATGAAAGATTACAGTGACTATTTATTTGTGCCATTTACCGACAATACCAGTGGTTTTGAAACCTACGGAGGTGGCCGGTATATTGATTTGAAAATGGACGATATAAAAGATGGACATTGTATCCTTGATTTTAATAAAGCCTACAATCCTTACTGTGCCTACGGTTCAGGATTTAACTGCCCCATTCCGCCAAAAGAAAATGATTTGAAGGTTAGTATTACAGCAGGGGAGAAGAATTATTTGAAACATTGATTTCGCATTAAGGGTTAAAATTTTTTTAAATGTATTATTCAACCGCCGACAGGGCTTATAGCCGCCGTCGGGGACCAACCCCGTCAGCGGTTGAAAACCCTGACGGCGGTTGATGATACTCATTCTTGTTAACCTATTATCCTGGAAGCTTTCTACACTAAATTATACAGCCTGTATCAGCGAGCCAAAGCTGCCATAAAAAACCACAGATGAACGGAGCGCCGCAATATAAGCTGCTATGAAAAACAACTGCCGGTAACAAAATGCTATCGCAGCAATTCCGTAAATCGTTTCAATCAATATGATTTTGTGTCCCTTTTATATGGAGATAGTATTTTTTTAACAAGTTTCAAAATGATGACTAACTCTTCAAAATGTTTTATAAACCGTATTTTTGCAGCCTAAAAAATACAACTATGCCAGGATCAGAATTATTCGGCGCCGAAGAGCAAAAAGAAGTGAATGATGTAATGGGGACAGGGATTTTATTCCGCTACAACCACGATGCACAGCGCAACGGCATCTGGAAAGCAAAAGAGTTTGAAGCTGAAGTGAAAAGAGTTACGGGAGCAAAATATGCCCATGCGGTGAGCAGCGGTTCTACGGCCGTATCCTGTGCATTGGCGGCAGCAGGTATTGGAACAGGCGATG
>CAXTPJ010000588.1:0-3068 GCA_964245855.1 uncultured Ferruginibacter sp.
TGTTGCCATCTTTTTCTGTTGTAAAATCTTTCGTTTCAACATTGATTGGTATTGCATTGGAAGAAGGTAAAATAAATTCGTTGCATGATCCCATTACAAAGTATATCCCGGAGTTGGCGAAGAAAGATGAACGCTTTAATAATATTACCATCCAGCACTTGCTGGATATGCGGAGCGGCATTCAATGGAATGAGGGCGATTATGGTTTAAAAGATGATGCCATCAAAATGGCTTTTCGGCCAGACATGATGAAGTATATTTTGAAGATCAAAATTGCTTCTTCTCCGCAGGAGGACAGTGAATATAAAAGCATCAACACCATGTTGCTCGGAATCATTGTTGCAAGGGCAACCGGTGTTCCGCTTGCCCAATATTTGCAGGAAAAAATATGGCAACCTTTGGGAATGGAAAGCCATGCAACACTCAACACCGACAAGAAAAAATTGCCTATCACCTACGGTGCATTGAATGCAACTGCAAGGGATTTTGCCAAGCTGGGTAGTTTGTTTTTACAAAAAGGAAAATGGAATGGAATGCAGATCATCAGTGAGCAATGGGTGCATAATTCGGTTGATAAAGACAGTATGGAATTATACGGCGGTTATCGCAACCAATGGTGGGGCGTAAATGATACGCATTATTTTACCGATTCAATGAAAGCGCTTTCGTACCTGGCACAAACTAAACAACCCAGGTTAAAAGCTTACACGGCAAAAAACGGCACCCGGTATTTTTATGTGATGGAGCAAACCAATCGTTTTTTTGCAGAAGGCATCCTTGGACAGTTTGTATATGTTGCGCCGGATAAAAATTTGATCGTAGTAAGATTGGGCCACAACTGGAGCCATCCAAATTTTTACCTGCGAGGCTTTTTGGAAGAAGTGTATAAACGATATTAATGCATTGCAATTATATTTTATTTACTATTGTGTAAACAAAACTGTTATGGAATACGAACATCAAAAAGAAGATGCTGCAGCAGCAAACCAGGAAACTATTTTTACGGAGGAAGAGTTTTCTTTACAACGGTATGATAAACATATCAGGCAGGCAAGAAACTGCATTTTTGTGGTAGCAGGAATTGTATTGCTCAATCTTATTATCCTGTGTTTTAATTTCCCGTCTGGATACGATTATTTGTGGGTCGATCTCAGCGTATATGGGTTGTTCATTGCAGGTTTTGTTGCATTGGGTTTTTGGACGAAAAAGAAACCATATCATGCCATTATCGGCGCTTTAATTTTGTATGGCCTCTTCATTGCGTTGAATGCGTACATCGATATCAGCTCTATATGGAAAGGCTTGATCTTTAAAGTATTCATTATTGTTTATCTTTTTAAAGGATTGAGTGATGCCAAAGAAGCTCAATACATCGGTGAACAGGTGATCAATAAATAATACTCTTATAAAAAATGCCTGTATTGAAAGCAGGCATTTTTTATAAAAATCTGAAATACTTATTCCAAGATTGGCCTTAACCATCTTGTGGCTTCATCCAGGCTCATGCCTTTTCTTTTGGCATAATCTTCTAACTGGTCGGGTTCAATTTTTCCTACACCAAAATATTTGCTATCGGGGTTGGCAAAATACCAACCTGAAACAGAAGAAGCAGGGTACATGGCTAATGATTCAGTCAATTCAATACCAGTTGCTTCTTTACCACCAAGCAGTTCAAATAATTTATATTTTTCTGTATGGTCAGGACAGGCAGGGTAACCCGGCGCCGGGCGGATACCCAGGTATTCTTCTTTTATCAATTGTTCATTCGTCAGGTGTTCATCTGTAGCATAACCCCAATATTCCTGCCTTGTTTTTTTATGCAGCAGTTCTGCAAAAGCCTCTGCGAGCCTGTCTGCCAACGCCTGTAAAATGATCTTGTTGTAATCGTCCAGCGCTGCTTCAAATTTTTTGATATAAGGTTCAATGCCTTCAATGGTTACGGCAAAGGCGCCCATGAAATCCGGTTTTGTTGGGTGAATAAAATCTGCTAAAGAAAGGTTAGGTTGATCTGCTGCTTTTTTAATTTGCTGGCGCAGAAATTCCAGTGAAATTTTTCCTTTGTTGCGGTTGATAACAACTGTATCGGGTGCTGTTTTATTAGCCGGCCAAAACCCAATAGCCCCTCTCGGGTTTAACCATTTTTCATCGACGATCTGCTGCAATAATTTTTTAGCATCATTGTACAGCTTAGTCGCTTCTACACCTACCACTTTATCTGTTAATATAGCGGGGAATTTGCCATGTAGTTCCCAGGCAATAAAGAACGGCTGCCAGTCTATGTATTCTGCCACTTCTTCCAATGAATAGGTATCAAATATTTTGGTGCCGGTAAAAGATGGTGTAACGGGTGAATAGTTTTCCCAGTTGATCTTTGCTACATTTTGTTGTGCATCACCAAAAGTTAAATACTGCTTGGTAGATTTTTTATTGCCAAAATCTTCTTTCAGCTTATCATACTCTTTTTTAATGCCGCTTAAAAACTCAGGCTTTTGTTCTTTGCTTAATAAACTACCGGCAACGGTTACACTACGACTTGCATCCAGCACATGTACTACGCCTTCATCAAACTGCGGGGCAATTTTTACCGCCGTATGCATACGGGAAGTAGTGGCGCCGCCAATGAGTAACGGCTGCTTCATATTGCGGCGTTTCATCTCATGTGCCACATGCACCATTTCATCCAGCGATGGCGTAATAAGGCCGGAAAGCCCAATGATATCTACCTTTTCTTTTTGAGCAGTATCTAAAATTTTGTCTGTTGCCACCATTACACCAAGATCAATGATATCATAACCGTTACAGCCAAGCACAACGCCTACAATATTTTTACCAATATCATGCACATCGCCTTTAACGGTAGCCAATAGGATTTTTGCGGCACCCGCTGCTTCTTCATTGGTAGTTCCGGCTAATAAGTGTGCCTGTTTACGGTCTTCTTTTTCCTGTTCAATAAAAGGAGTTAATACGGCCACCGCTTTTTTCATCACCCTGGCGCTTTTAACTACCTGTGGCAAAAACATTTTACCTGCACCAAATAAATCACCAACGATGTTCATGCCATCCATCAA
>CAXTPJ010000589.1:0-3066 GCA_964245855.1 uncultured Ferruginibacter sp.
TGGATGCTTTGCAGGATTTTGGGCGGCCGCAGAAAGTGGAATTGTGCGTATTAGTTGACAGGAGATTTAACCGGGAACTGCCCATTCAACCGGATTATTTTGGAAAGGCAATTGATACAGTGAATTCGCAAAAAGTAAAAGTAGAGTGGGACAAAGAAGAAGTGGTGCTGTATTGATTATTTTACAAAGGGTTCAGGAATTTAGATTATAAACTATAGCTTTGCTTTTTAATGCAACTATCTACCAAACATCTATTAGGCATTAAAGATCTCTTGCCGGAAGATATTTCCCTTATTCTTTCCACTGCCGCACAATTCAAAGAAGTTTTACAACGGCCGGTTAAAAAAGTACCTTCCTTGCGGGATGTTACCATTGTGAATTTATTTTACGAAAACAGCACCCGGACAAGGATATCTTTTGAACTGGCAGAAAAAAGATTGAGCGCCGATACCATCAATTTTGCAGCCTCCGGATCATCGGTCTCCAAAGGTGAAACCTTGCTGGATACTGTTAACAATATCCTCAGCATGAAAGTAGATATGGTAGTGATGCGGCACAGTGCCAGCGGGGCGCCTCACTTTTTGTCGAAACACATTCCTGCAGCAATAGTGAATGCCGGTGATGGCATCAATGAACATCCAACACAAGCTTTACTGGATGCTTTTTCCATCAAAGAAAAATTAGGCGGACTGGAAGGAAAGAAGATCGTATTGATTGGCGACATCATGCATTCAAGGGTTGCGCTCAGTAACATCTATTTATTGAAAAAAATGGGCGCCGAAGTAATGGTTGCCGGTCCGCCTACATTGATCCCAACATACATTGAAGAAGCGCTGAATGTAAAAGTGGAATACAACCTGCAAAAAGCGCTGGAATGGTGCGATGTTGCCAATGTATTGCGCATTCAACTGGAGCGACAAAACCAGGTATTGTTTTCCTCATTAAGAGAATACAATTTGGCTTATGGTGTAAGTAAAAAATTATTGGATGGATTAAAAAAGAAAATCGTCATCATGCATCCCGGCCCAATTAACAGAGGCGTAGAAATTGACAGCGATGTGGCAGACAGCAACCAATCTATCATATTGCAACAGGTAGAAAATGGCGTTGCAGTAAGGATGGCTGTGCTATATTTACTGGCAGGGAATAAATAGTTGATAATTGAAATAATTGATAATTTGTTCGATGCATACAAATTTCGTATAGATAATTTTTTTTACATTGGTTGCTGTTGCTATCAAAAAATGATCATTGATAATGGGATAATTGATGGTTTTTTTATGCAAAGCTTAAATTATTATTTTCTTATACCCAATTAGAGTGAATTGCCATATTAAATCTTGAATACTATCTGAAACATTATCCATTAAAATAATTATCCATTAAAACATGCGTATCTGCTTATTTCCCGGAACGTTTGATCCTGTTACTTTAGGGCATATTGATATCATCAACAGGGCAATGCCTTTGTTTGATAAAGTGGTAATTGGTATTGGAAGAAACGCAAACAAAACACCCATGTTCAGCGAAGAACAACGGTTGCAATGGTTAAAAGATATTTATGCAAATGAACCTAAAGTAGAAGCAGTAGTGTACGAAGGTTTAACGGTGAATTGCTGCAAAACAATCGGCGCCAATTTTATATTGCGGGGTATTCGTTATGTGAACGATTTTGAATATGAAAAAGCCATAGCCGATATGAACAGAAGTTTGGAAGCGCATATTGAAACGATCTTCTTAACTTGCCTGCCCCAATATACTTCTGTGGCATCTACTTTGGTACGGGATGTATTGAAAAACGGCGGGGAAGTATCACAATTCTTGCCGGCTTTGGTTAATGATTTTATTGCAAAAAATAAGTAACACTTAAAAAATATTGTATGTCGATCTGGTTTAATAAATCTTTGAAATTATCTGATCTCGGTGCCATCGAACCGGGAACAATGGCCGAGTTTTTAGGAATGGAATGGACAGAGTTAGGCAATGATTTTGTAAAAATAAAAATGCCTGTTGACCAGCGTACCAAACAACCGTATGGATTGCTGCATGGCGGTGCAAGTTGCGCTTTAGCCGAAACAATCGGCAGCGTTGCTTCTCAGTTGGTACTCGACCCCAATAAATTTATTTGTGTAGGTTTAGAAATTAATGCCAATCACATCCGTAGCGCAAGAAGCGGCTATGTAACCGGAATTGCTTCTCCATTACACCTGGGCGGCACTACTCATGTTTGGGATATTAAAATTTACGATGACTCAGAAAAATTGATTTGTATCTGCAGACTGACACTGGCTATTTTGAAGAAGGCTTTTTAGGAGGGGCCAATGGTCTATGGTTTTATAGTCCATAGCAGATAACACGGAATAGGAGCTTATAAAAATGATCTTTCCTGAGCTATTTTTTTAAAAAGAGATTTTAATCATTATACTCCAAACCATGGTCTATCAACGCACTCAATAAAAAGTAACACGTAATAGGAGCTTACAGAACAAACATTTCCTACCCCGTATTTTAAGAGATTTTTTAACCATTATGCTCCAAACCATGGTCTATCAACACACTATCATAGCAGGTAACACGTAATAGGAACTTATTGAACAATCATTTCCTACCCTATATTTTTAAAAGAGTTTTAACCATAATGCTCCAAACCATGGACTATCGACCATGGTCTATCAATACACTCTATAGCAGGTAACACGTAATAGGAGCTTATAGAAAAATCATTTCCTGCCCCGTATTTTTAAGAGATTTTTTAACCATTATGCTCCAAACCATGGACCATCAACCATGGTCTATCAACACGCTCAACACATCCACAATTGAAGGGTAAGTATTTCCTAGCTGCTCCTGCATATCATTTTGCTTTACCCATTTGATTGCTGCAATATCTTCCGCTGTTTGTGGAACCAATGTTTGTGCGGATGGACAATCCATGTGAAACCAGTGCGTGGTTTTTATAAAATGTTTTCCATAAGCATTGTAGGTATGATATGTTTCGCCAATCTTTTTTTGCAGTGTTAAATTGGTAACTCCCGTTTCTTCTTCCACTTCTCTTACGGCGGTATC
>CAXTPJ010000590.1:0-3061 GCA_964245855.1 uncultured Ferruginibacter sp.
GTTTTTTGAATAATGATTTTGTACCGGGCTTCAGTAATGCTATTAAACCTTTATTGGCGTCGCACACTTGTACTGTAGTTCTTTACTCAACAGTCACCATTAATCTTACATCAAAAATATTAAATCTTACATCTCCATTCTACCAAAGATCATAAATCACAGATCATAAATCCATCATGCGTATCTTCTCCAAAATAGTCTTCCTCTGCAATGTCTGTTTTTTGATCACTGCTATTTTGCGGCTCATCAACATGTCGAGTGATAAAAAAGATGCCGGTGAAGCGTTGATCTTTCAACCATTGGTGAGCACGCTGGTTATTTTGGGTTATGGCGCCATTATCCTCAACATTGTTTTCAATATCATTGGTTTGATATTCTTTTTATTAAAGAAACCGCAACTGGTTGCACAATGGCTAATTTGGGTTAACTTCCTGTTCCTGTTGGTACAAATCTGTTATTTTTTCTTTTAGCAATTCATTTCATGGTAAACGATATTCTTACACACAAACCAACCAAACTGTTCATTGGTTTCACCGCCTTTTTTGTGGCCAATGCGCTGATAGCAGAATGTATCGGCGGCAAAATATTTTCACTCGAAAAAATTTTGCATGTCACGCCGGCAAACATGACCTTGTTTGGACAAACAGGGCTTTCCTTCAACCTCACCTGCGGGGTTTTATTATGGCCGCTGGAATTTATCATGACGGATATTGTAAACGAATATTTTGGCCCAAAGGCAGTCCGCAGGATTTCTTATACCGCCGTGGCTTTGATCAGTTACGGCTTCTTAATGTTTTACCTGGCGATGGGTATGCCTCCGGCAGATTTTTGGTTTACCACCGGAGTACAGGATGGCATCCCGGATATGAGCAAGGCTTTCAACGGTATTTTTGGCCAGGGGATGTGGATCATTTCAGGCAGCCTCGTGGCATTTTTGGTAAGCCAGATCGTGGATGTAACGGTGTTTCATAAAATAAAAAAGCACACCGGTGAAAAACGGATATGGCTGAGGGCAACAGGTTCTACCGTTGTATCGCAACTGGTAGATAGTTTTATTGTGCTGTTCATTGCCTTTAAAATAGGCAAGGGGTGGAGCTGGCAATTGGTATTGGGTATTTGCCTGGTAAACTATATGTACAAGTTTACCATGGCAGTAATTCTTACGCCGCTCATATATTTAATACACAATCTAATTGAAAAATATCTTGGTGTTACCACCGCTACGGCCATGCGAAATGCAGCAGCGGGAAGTTAACGCTCTATCCGTTTTCAATCGCTAACTAAAAAACAGATGCTTATAAAAAGCAGGCAGCAAAGAAGCAGCAAAGCTGGTTCAACCCGGACAGGTGATTGGTCTTGGCGCCGGTAGCACAGTTGCATACCTGGCCGATGAACCCGCTACCAATCCTGCCCTGGCGTCAAGCATTCCTTTGGTATCATCCACTACTGAAACGAGCAGGCACATGCTCAACCTTGGCTTGCAGATGGCAAATGTTTCAATGCTTGAAGATATCGACCTGTATTTTGACGGATGCGATCAATTGGATAAAAACTCAATGCATTCAAAAGCGGTGGCGGTATCCATACAGATGAAAAAGCGCTGGCTTCCATGGCCACACAGTTTATTTTATTGGCCGATGCCCCAAAATACGCTGACCGGCTAACCACTGCACATCCGTTTGTAGTTGAAGCTGTCCCTGATGTTACCGGTAAACTGATCAATTCCTTAAATACAACATTTGAGATAGAAAATATATTGGTAAGAAAAGATGCAGGCCAGCAGCCGGTTCTTACAAAGCGTGGCGCAGTTTTGCTGGATGTATATTTTAAAACCCTGCCTGACTTGGCAGAATTAAACAGTATAAAAATGTGGCCGGGAATAATTGACCACTCTTTATTTTACCAAATGGCTACTGCTGCCATTGTTTGCGGCCCGCAAGGGACAGCATTTGACCGTATGAGTTGCTTGGTGAAAAATTGCACGATTGCTTTTGAAGACGCAAATTTCGAAAGCAAATATGATTTTTTGATACGAGTTTTTACTTCCGATTGCTCAAACATCGATAGTATTAAATCTATTAACAAACAGAAATGAAATAATATTTTCATCTACCTTTTTTGTGCATATATTGCCAAATAATCCGCAACTCAATTTTTAGAAAGCTACTACCCAATTTCCAGTTATTATTTATTTACGATTTGCCTGCCAGCGATAAAAAATTACTGCTGCATGAGAAGTTTTGTATTTACCTGTTGGCTGATATTTTCCGTTACCCTTGCATTCGCACAGGGCAATTTTGATATTTATATCAGCAATAATGGCAATGACCAAAACAACGGCCAGTCTGCATCGGCACCCAAAAAAACCATTGGCGGTTCAATTTTGCCCATCAATAATATGGGGGCTGCCCATGGAAAAGTTGCGGTAGGTTTAAAGAATGCCAATGTTTTTAATGAAACTTTTAATCCTGCCACCAGTTTGCAGGCATCCAGTTATTATGACAATGGCATCAATAAAAACTTTGCTATTTTTAATGGTACAGAAAGTTTTGATGCTGGGTGGACAAAAACCAACAATGCCGGCAATATTTATCAGCAACAGATCAACATTTCGGGCTTTGCAGGTTACGGTATCAACAATGTTGGCCAGTACAGCATGGTGTCGGTTTTTGAAATAGATAAAACATTGGAAACAACAGCGCCTTACACTGCAAGAAAGTTGCTGAAATTTCAAAACACTTTGGGTAAAGCAGATTCAATAGCGGGCTCGTTTTACGAACCCATTACGGTTGCGGTCAACCCCATCACCGTTTATATTCATACCAGCGACGGGCTTTCTCCCAACAATCATCCAAGGTATCGATACGAGGTAACAGTGCGGGATAGGGCCATTAACAGCGCCAACCAGGAAAACAATGTTTTTGAACGATTGTGGATCCGTGGCTACGGAGCCGGTAACGGCATGTTACCGGGTGGTAAAAACAGCCTTTACAACAGGATGATATTTGGTCCCGGGGCCGGCATTCACCACCTTGTGCTAAGAGGGGCCAACATCAACAAC
>CAXTPJ010000591.1:0-3059 GCA_964245855.1 uncultured Ferruginibacter sp.
CATCATTGCTGGAAAGGTCATCGGGCAATTTAAAATGTAACTGGTATTTGCCTTCATTGTTTGTTTTAAAGCTGGCAGTTTCAATATTTTTTCCTGCGATGGATACAGCAAATTTTGCAGGATAATTTCTAACAGGCTCGTCAGCAAGGTTACGGATAGAAAAATCAGCCAGCACTTCATCTCCCGGGCCATATCCTTTTTTTGGAAAATCAAGTTTCATTAAAACCCTTGGCGCTATCACCTGCTGTACGGTAATTTCTTTGGTAAAAAAAGTACTGTCTGTTTCATTCCGCATCCAGGTGGTAAACGCCCGCAGTTTATAAACACCACCCACGGCATCAGGTAAAAAATCATAGGAACCTTCTGCGTAGCCATTGTCAATGTGATAGTTCATTTTTTGCAGTACCGTTCCTGATGGACTAATGACTTCAACATAAGCAGCGTTGCTTAATTGCGATGGTGTTTGATCAGCCCCATTTACTAAATACAGTTTAAAAAACAACTGCTCACCCTGCTTAAAAAAAACATGGTTGGTTTGCAGGTAGATCTTTTCTTTTGCATATTCATAGTTCGGATTTTGTGCCGATGCAAAATTTACAAAGCAGCATAGCAACAAAACATATAAGGTAATAAGGCGTATTTTTTTCATAACATTAAAATTGAATATTGAGATTAAAGCCAATTGTTTTGGTAGATGGAAGATTAAAAAAATCAAGGCCGGCAGCACCCGGTTGGTCATACAATAATTGATTTGAGTCTACTCCTTTATAAGCCGACCATAGTAAAATATTGTTGATATAAGCAGCCAGCATTATTTGCTTAATGCATTTTTTAAAAGGGATTTTATATGAGAGGGAAATCGTGTTGATCCTTACCTGGTCTGCCTTTTCAATATAGGCCTCAGCCACTCCGGCTTCACCATACCTAACCCATCGATTGCTTGTTACTGGCAAAGCGGTGTTATAAAAACTGACCGGGATAGTATTCTCATGTCCATCTTCCAACACACCCGGAAAAACATAATTCGTTGTAGATCTTTGATCAGCAGATTGCTTCGACCGGCCATAATAATCCAACGCAGCCTGTGTTCCATTCCATATATCGCCACCTTTTTGCCATTGCCAGTCAATATTGAGCGACAGGTTTTTCCAGCGCATTGAATGACTCATTTTCATCGTAAAATCCGGTATCGAATTACCAATTGCCCGCAGCCGGTTGTCTACTAGCGGAAACCCATCAACGCCGATCACAATATTATTATGATCATCCCGCAAGTAGCCGTTGCCAACGATGGTGCCAAGTGAACTTCCATTTATCAATGCCCGGTGTACATTGCTAAAGCCTGCTACAGGAGTATTGTTGTAGCCATTGGAAATTGCTTTCACCTTATTGGTATATGCAACAAATGAAATGCAGTTATTGATGTACCATTTTGCGTAGTTCTTGAGGTAAGTTGTATGCTTCAGTTGAAGTTCAATTCCTTTATCCTGGTGGGCAGCAATATTTTTTAACAGCAGTATATTATTTTCATACACCGGAAAAATATCGTGTTGAATATTTTTCGAGAATAATTCTGCAGAAAAGACAAAGTTGTAGTTATATGAAATTTCCAATGACCCTGTCCATTCAGCCTGTTGCACAGGTAAAAGATCATTAAACCCATTTACTTCTTTCACAGGAAAATATTGAAATGCCTGCTGAGAACTGTATTGCAAAAGGTTAGCATAACCAAACGATCTGTTCAAAGACAGTTCGCTGTTTGAACGGGTATAAGAAGCTGCAACCCTGATGCTCAGCCGCTCCAATACCCTGTCGAAACGGGAATAAGCGCTTACTCCCGGAAGAAAAAATGCTTTACTGGATGTGGTATTTGAACTATATCCTTTGTTGCTTACATCGATGCCTGCCCAAAAATTTCGATCCCGGTAATGAGTAAAGAAGTCAAGCGAAAAATCATTGGAAGAACGCCTGTAACGGTATTGTTGCAATGGGTTACTGTAATCGATACCTGACGCTGCACTTTTATAAATATGGTTGGCCGTAAATATGGAATAAAAATTTGTTCCATCATAACTAACATTGTAACTGGCATTTGATTTCAATAAAAAAGATGCATCGGTTACCCTTCGAAAAGTATTGATACCATTATTAAAATAAGCCGTTCCGGGTTTATAAATTTCGTTTGAAAACTGTTGAACTTTCTCATAAGATGGTGTAACAACAAACTTAAATGCACCAGTCTTTTTTTGAATTGTCACTGCTGCATTGTGTTGCGATTGGAAAAAAGAATTACCATTATCAGTCAACAAAAAGCCAGGATTATCTGCAAGGTTGCTGTAACTTCTTTGCATTGTTCCAATCATGTTACCCTGATCATTGCTAAAGCTAACCGGCGTAAGCAATGCATTTTGATATACCCTGTTGAGGAACCCATTCCGGTTACTATTACTAAATTTTTCTTCCTGGTAATTATAGCTTCCGGTAACGTTGATTCTTTTCTTAACAAAAGCACCAAAAGATGCATTGAAATTTTTAAAACTATTTTGATTGGCTTTAATAAAAGTTTGTTCGGCCGACCTGGAGAACCCAGCGCTGAAATTATACCTGGCAACATTGTCAACATATAAATTTCCTAACAAGCTAAGCGATTGCGACAGGGAAGCCGTAGTCCTGAAAATACTGTTATTATATGCAGTTGCTTTATAGCCGTTACCAGTCCCGGTAGCCACTAACTTTCCAGAGTTATCATAAGCATAATTACTACCGTCGAATTCCAGCGATTGTAATGAAGGCCCATAACTGAATTGCTCATTTGTTTCTGTACCACGCCAAATTGCGCTGCCATTTTGTGAACTGCCCTGCACAAAATCATGTTGTAATGCAGGTAAACGGTTGATTGATTTTACTTCTAGCGCAGTACCAAAATTGCCACCGATGCCCAAGCGGATCAACCGGGTATTTTGAATATGCATTGATGTATTGCCAACAGATATATGCTCAATAGCATAGTTGTTATAGTAGTTATCCAGGTTGATTTTACTTGTACTGAAATTATTGAT
>CAXTPJ010000592.1:0-3053 GCA_964245855.1 uncultured Ferruginibacter sp.
AGGGGCTTCCATAAATATTTCTTTTGCGCCATACACGCCCGCCAGCACAGGTTTAAGCAACCTGACTGTTTCTTTACCTGCCGATGATTTTGCAGGCGACAATAGTGTAACCATTTCGCAGGATGCAACCAACAACTCATATAGTTATGCGTATAGCACCACCCCTACCGGAGCTACTGGTTTTAATATCATAGCAGGAACTAACCCAACCGGTACAGGAGATATGGCGGCTAAATTTATCAGCAGTATACCCACCAGCGTAAACCAGGTAGGGGTAAACTTTTTAGCCGGCGGCCAACCATTTAGAATTGGCATCTGGGATAAATCTGGCAATGGAATGCCGGGAAATCTATTATGGGAATCGGAGCTGCAAACCAGCACCGCAGGTGTTTTTACATTACCCGTATTACCGGCCGTACCAATAACAGATACTTTTTACATTGGTGTAAAACAGGTAAGTTCTACCAACATTCAGTTTGCTTACCAGAATGAAAACCCAAGCCGGCCCAACACTTTTTACTACACCAATGTTACCGGCAGCAATGCCTGGACAGATTTTTCCCCAGCCAATCCTTTTCGCTTTATGATTGAGCCAAGATTTACCCTTGCCAATGACGTAGGCATCAGCAATATCAGTAACCCGGCAAGCAATGCTTCCCTTGATAATTGTGGGATTATGCCACAGGCCACCGTCGTAAATTTTGGCAGCAACAGCCAGTTAACGCCATTTGATGTTACATTTAAAATAACTCAATCTGGCAATACTGTTTATACAGATACCAAACAAGTAACATTAAACAGTGGCGAATCAAAAACGATTGATTTTGCTCCTTTTACCGGTTCGGTATCCGGCAGTGATTCTTCAACCATCTATACAAGTCTTGTAGCAGATGGGGCAACCAATAATGATACTGTTACAAATAAATTTATTACCAACAGCTCTAGCTATGGACTGGCCACCGAATTAAGCGGGGGATACGAGTTTGCCAATTCCACTGACTGTGCATTTCCTTCAGGCATGCAGCAAACCTATAACTGGGTAGCAGAAACCAGCAATGAAATAAACTGGGCATCCAATGGAGATGATAGTATTTTGGCAACTCCTGTCGGACTACCATTTAATTTTCATTTTATGGGTACCGCATACAACCAGTTCTGGATCTCATCCAATGGCTGGATCAGTTTTACCAATCCAGCTTCTTTAAATAAGGTACAACAACGAACTGCCGTTACCATACCTGCAGCCGGAGGCATTAACAATTATGTGGCAGGAGTACTTACCAATTTAGATCTTACCTCTTCTACATATCCTGATGCACATACGTTTTATGGAGTGAATGGTACAAGGGCCGTAATAACTTTTGAACATGCCCACCTTTTTGGATCTGCGGATAAATACATCAGTTTTCAAATTATTTTAAATGCTGCCGACAGCAGTATAGTAATTCAATACAACGATACTGCTACCAGCAACCCTGTTCCCTCGGCAATCACCAATTTTTGTACGGCAGGTATTGAAAATGCTGATGGCACCAAAGGTATCCGTTACCGTTTCAATGGTTCCGGAGGCGCATTATTTGGATCCCCCCTATCCGTTAAATTCAGGCCGGTAACGATTGTTCTGGTTTCACTGGTTGATTTTACGGTACAAAAAAATAACAGGGCAAATAAAATAAACTGGACAACCAGCCAGGAAATCAATAGCAGCGATTTTATTGTTGAAAGAAGTGTCGATGGCCGCAATTACATTACTATTGGCCAAGTGGCAGCCGCCGGAAATACCAATAATACACGCAACTATTCTTTTACTGACAATGCTCCGACTAACGGGACCAATTATTATCGTTTGGCAATGGTGGACATAAATAATTCGATTAAATATAGTGCTGTTAGAAGTGTAATAAACAACAACACACTTGCTTTTTCTTTTTATCCAAATCCTGTAAAAGACAAAATGGATGTGTTAATATGGTCTGAAAAAAATGAAAAAATTGCTGTTCAGATTACAGATGCCGGAGGTAAAAATTTGCTCAGTAATAATTGCCAGGTAAGAGCAGGTAATAACAACCTGTCATTTAATACCGGCCATTTTTCAAAAGGCATTTATTATATTAAATTGATTTCCTCAACGGGGATCCTTGTGAAAAAATTCAACAAACTTTAAGAAGCCGTTTGAGATAATAGAACATTGGAGTTATTAAAAAAGCCCTGTAAAAAACTTCAATATTAGCGTTACGATAAAGATGTGATTTGCAATGCAACGCCAACGAAGTTCAATAGCACTCATAAGTCCGTAACAAAAATCAAATTAGTAAGTTAAATAGCTTCTACAATTTCATTGCTTATGAGAATAAAAATTAGTTGATTACCAATTGGTTCATAAGGCATAATCTTGGTTTCAAAAAGTTAAAAAATTTTTTTAGCACAACATTATTAAGTAATTTCAAGACTGGTTAAAATACAAACACATGAGTACAAAAAATCTACTAAAAAAGCTTCTTTTAGCTCCCCTGTTAATGATGGTATCCGTGGTGGGTACAAGTCAGATTTTATCCCAAAGTTTTGATGGTACATTCCCTCCTGCCGGCTGGCTGGTTGCACATACTACGGGTATTGACAATACAGCGCTTTGGGATGGAGCTGCGGCCGGAGCTTATGGAGGTTTCGATATTAATGGTGATGATTTTACCGTTAATCCTCATTCAGGCGCAGGCATGGCTCAGTTCAGATCTTTTGACTTTGAGATTGACGAGGGTTCTTCATTGACTTCCCCTGTGTTAAATCTTTCTTCAGCAGCGCCTCAAATAGTGAGTTTTTGGATGTACCGTGAAAATGGTCTTGAATGGTTAGACAGTGTTTCTGTATATATCAATACAACACAAAGTTTAACCGGTGCCAGCTTTTTGGGCAAGATCCACCGCTACATAGATGAATCTCCTGTTGAAACGGGAGGCAATGGCTGGTATAAATATTCATTTGCCATACCAACCAGTTTTAATGGCGCAACCAATTATATTATTTTTCATGCAGTAAGTGATTACGGAAATAATATG
>CAXTPJ010000593.1:0-3047 GCA_964245855.1 uncultured Ferruginibacter sp.
TATTCGACCCTTGCGTGTTTAAATATGAGCTTAATACAAAAACATTTAATGCAGGAAGGGTTGGACAATCAATTTTTTATCATTACAGCGTTTTCACATCCATGTTGAAACGCCACAAACCAGAAATCGTAATCTTAAGCTTGGATAGAAGAGATTTTTCTGTGGATGAAAGCGACTACGACCGATTATCGGAATTGCTTCCCTTCTATGAATCTCATCAGGAATTAAAACAGATTTTTAAATTACGTGGGCCCTTTGAAAATATAAAAACACTTTCGGCGATTTACCCTTACAACTCTCTTCTGTTGCCAATCATCAGGGGCCATATATGCAGTCACCATGAAGTTCATTTCAACGGCTATAAGCCATTAGATAAAATAACAACATCACCACCTCCTAAAATCAACTATGAAGTATATGCGATTTTGGACACGGTGAAGATTAATGCGTATAAGTCATTAATAGCAGATTGCAAAAGAGAAGGAATCGAATTGTTTATCACCTGCCCTCCTTACTTTACTGATGCAACTAATCAGGATTCATCGCTATTGATTGCAAAAAAGATTGCCAATGAAAACGGCATCAATTTTATTGACGACTCCGACAACAGTTTTTACACATCCCGTAAAGAATATTTTGCGGATTTCCGGCACTTGAATGAAAGCGGCTCTATTACCTTCTCAAAGGAAGTTTCTAAAAAAATAAAAAATTTATTGGCTTCACGGTTAAAATGGGAACCATCGTCGTTTTGAGTGTTGCAATAGTTTAAAATCCAATAAACCGCATTTGTAAAATCTCAAATAATTATTTAAAAGAGTATGGCAAACGATAAAATAAAATTGTTTTTTTGGGGCCATGATTATTTCGGCGGCCAATTCCTCGACCGGCTTATTAACGATCATTCCAACCAGTTTGAAGTAGTTGCAGTAGCTACAAATTTACATCCGGCAAAGGAAGCATTTCTGAAAAAAATCAAAAAATCAAAAATTCTATTGAAGAAAAAATTGTTATTCAGTGAGTTTTTAGAAAAAGTTTTTTTTGGTAGTATCATTAATAAAAAGTTCCTGAAAAATCCCCCTCCGGTATATGATGATATTACGGTTCGTGAATTAGCATTTCGCCATAATATTCCGTCTATTGATGCCTCGGTAATTTATTCCGGTGATCTTGATACCATCAATTCGTTCGATTACGATTTTATAATTATCGCCTCATTTGGTAAAATACCAGAACATGTTTATACCAAAACCAAATCAACTGTTATAAACTTTCATCCATCTATGTTGCCTCAATTAAAGGGAGGGTCACCAGTATATTCAGCAATAATGAAGCAATTTGACTGTACAGGTTTTACGTACCATTTGCTCTCACAAAAATTTGATTCCGGCCCTATACTTTATCAGGAAGCAGTAACAATAGATCAACAGCATACTAGCCGCCTGCTTGAAAAGGAACTGGCAAGAAAAGGAGTTAATAGCCTGTATTTTGTATTAACCGGCATTAAAAAAGAATTTATTGTACCAATCCCTACAGATACATTTTCTATTACAAGCCGTTGTTTCCGGACATACGAGTGTAGTGCATTTCTTCAACCAAAACGTTCTACAACAGATCAATTGCTCCGTCAAATAAAGGCATGCAGTTCTTGGGCATTCGGAAATGCCTATATAAGAAAAGGCTATCGGCATTTCTATATTTCCAAAGCAAGTAGTACACAGAGAAATATTTCTCCACAAAAAGATATTCAATACATAGCAGGGATGGGTTTGTTGGTTAGAACATCTGATGGTGTAATTGCAGTCACAGAAGTTTACTATAAACAAGAATACTATACAGGGAACAATTTAATTAAGCTCAAAGGATTATTGTTTTAAGTAAAAAACTAATACCGATTAAATAAAACCTCAGTGGTATGATTTTCACATCTATCTCATTTGCATTGTTTTTTCTAATTGTCGCAATTATCAATTACGCCATTCCGATTAGATTCCGTTGGGTGCCACTGTTAATAGCAAGCATATTTTTTTATATGTGCAGCAATCCTGTTTATATAATTATAATGGCATTGATTATCGGTATTACCTATTACGCCGGTATAAAAACAAATGAAAGTGAAAAATTCCAGGCTTTCTATGCCGGGGCAATAATTATAAATATAGCGCTACTGGTATTCTTCAAATACACAAATTTTTTTACAAACACAGGAGTTGATTTTATAAACTATTTGAACCATAATTTATTTCATTCTAATAAAACCTTCAATAATAGCTTACTCGTCAATATCGTTGCCCCATTAGGAATATCTTATGTTACTTTCCAGGCAATCGGCTATCTTATCGAGATTAAAAGAGGCAATCAAATAGCTGAAAAACACCTGGGATATTTTGCAACGTTTATGCTTTTTTTTCCGAAAATAATCGCAGGGCCAGTTGAAAGGGCACACAATTTTTTGCCCCAATTAAAAAATACTCAGAACTATAAATACGACAATATCAGCATTGGTGTTAAGCAAATTATCTGGGGCCTTTTTAAAAAATTAGTCATAGCAGACAGGGTATCAATAATTGTCGGCGCTGTTTTTGATAACGCTGAACATCATTCAGGTATTTCGCTGTTAATGGCTGCTATCTTATACGTTTTCCAAATGTATGCGGACTTCTCCGGGTACACAGATATGGCACTTGGATTGGCAAAAATCCTAGGCTTTGATTTAACGCCAAATTTTAATTTGCCCCTGTTATCAAAATCTGTAACAGAATTCTGGAGAAGATGGCACATGTCTTTATCAACATGGTTTGCAGACTATGTCTATGGCCCACTATCTATTGCTAAAAGAGACTGGGGCAAATGGAGCGTAGTGTATGCTTCTTTTGTCACTTTTATAATATTAGGTTTTTGGCATGGTGCCAACTGGACCTTTATAATATTCGGTGCATTGCAGGGCTGCATACTCACTATTGAACATCTGACCCGCAAAACAAGAAAAAACATCCGCAAAAAAATCCCGGTATTTCTCAATAATCTACTAGGTACAGCGTTTACATTCA
>CAXTPJ010000594.1:0-3046 GCA_964245855.1 uncultured Ferruginibacter sp.
AGAAGAGAAGCACCGTATATTTGAACGCTTTTTTCGGGTGAGCAGCGAAAAAGAAAATACTTATTCCGGCCTCGGGCTTGGCTTGTATATATCTTCCGAAATAATCAAACGCCATGGTGGCACTATTGGCGTAGAAAGTGAAAAGGGCAATGGCGCTACCTTTTATTTTGAGATACCTAAACACCAGTTATAAATGATGGATAAACAAAAGAAAATTTTTATTGCAGACGATGATGCAGATATATTAACCATCTTACGGCTAATGCTGAAAACGAAAGGATACCAGATTGAGATCAGTAACAATGCCAACGATATATTCAATTATAAAAAAGAAGATTTACCTGATTTGGTATTATTGGATATCTGGATGTCTGGTATTGATGGAAGGGACATTTGCACCCGCCTGAAACAGAATGAAGAGACTAACAATATTCCTGTAATATTCATTTCTGCTAACAGCAGGATCAAAGAAATTACAGAAGAAGCTGGTGCTCAGGACTATATTTCCAAGCCATTTGAAATGGATTTTCTGCTCAAAAAAATTCATGATACTTTGTACCCCGGAAAAAGCTGATCATTTATATCTATTAAAAAAGCCGTCAATACAACTTCGTACTGACGGCTTTTTTAGTTTCCTTAGAACTGTTATTCCTGTTTAGAAATCAATTAGAGGTTTTGATGTATTGGTCTCCACCTAAACTGCTCAGCTTAGATTCATCCTGACTGATTTCTTTTTTTAAATCTTCAATATCCTTGTTCAGGTCATCTAATTTTTCAACAGCTTTACGGGCTTTTTTTGCACTGCTTTCTGCATTGCTGGCTGCTTTTCTGGCGGCTTTAGCCTTGCTTTTGTCCTGTGCATCATCCGACAGTTTACTTGCTGCATCCTGGTTGTCTTGTGTTGCTTTATCAGAAGCCACTTTTGTTTTTTCGATATCGCTTTGCCTTTCTGCAACCTGGTTTTCCAGTTTAGCCAGTTTCAATTTCTTGTCATTTACTTTGCCGGCGATCTTCAGTATTTCTTTTTCATTGTTCAATACTTTCATCGAATCCTGGCTTACTACCTGAGCATGGGTTAACGAGGCAACAACAAACATTGCAGCTAATACTGCCATCCATTTCTTTTTCATAATAAAAATTTTAAAATACGGCTTTGATTATAGCCATCTTGTTTGCTGTATATATTAATAAAACCATGCCACATAATAGTAAGCGCCCGACAAGTGGTTTACACTCTTCACCTTAAAAAATTGAGGATTTTCTTATACAAAAAGAAACATTTAATCTTTTATAAAAGGAACCTGCACATTGTTGTACATATCCTTTTTAACCTGTATCCGAAGGTTGCGGAAACATTCGTACGGCCCTTTGGTTGCAAACAGGTTGATGAGCCAGGCAGGAATGTTTCCACCGGGATCAACCTGTAAAATGTACTCAATCTGCACCTGTCTGTTTGGAAGTGGGGTAATCAGCCATTTGCTGTAAGAAGTAGGTATTCGGACTATGTTTTTATACACCGGCAACAAAGCCGGTTTGTTATCGCCGATGATGGTAACCGCTTTTGTATTTTCATCCTGCGTAACTTTTAACTGAACTACAAAATCCCGGTTGGTGGCAGGCCAGGGTACATTGATCTCTGAATAATACAACAGTTCAGATGGAGATAGTTGTTTTAAAATGATACAGCTTTTGGTTGCGTACACCCAGTCTTTGCTGTTTTTTATATCAAGTAAAACCGCCGTAAGCCTGCTCAGCGAAGCATCAATGGTGCAAACAGTTTTTACGGCTTTAAATGCAGAGTTCTCCAGGTTTTTGGTATATACTTTAATACCATCTTTGCTCTGTCTCAACGACCAGTCTTCCTGCGAAAAAGCAATAAAGGGAGTAAAGAAAAACAAACAACTAATCAATAAACGAAATTTCCGGGTCATAGGAAAGTATAAACATATTGCGGATTGATTTTGTTGTGGTACTGTGGGGAAATTGTTGAACTTGGTTTGATATTGTTGAAGATGGTTTAATACGTTTAAGTCGTTTAACCGTTGTTATCATGTGGCAGTCAGGCAATAACAATAAAATCCTTTTTCCTTCCGCCTAATCCGTGTCATCACCGTTCCATAATAGATTTTTTAATACGTTTACGCCGTTTAACCGTTGTTATCATACTTCAGGCAATGACAATAAAATCCGTTTTTCATCCGTCAAATCCGTGTCATCAGCGTTCCATAATAGACTGTTTAAAACGTTCAAGCCGTTTAACCGTTGTTATCATACTTTGTTAATATCAATAAAAATCCGTTTTTCATCCGCCTAATCCGTGTTATCAGCGTTCCTATCCAACAATGTATTATTTTCACGGTAAACATTACCCAACATGACTGTTTACAACCGTTTCAGGCTTCAACCATTTAACATTAAACTGGCCGCTGCACTCATCAGCCTTATTGCCATCGGGCATTTAGTAATATTGGGTAAAGAATTATTATCCCCATTGCTGTTTTCCTGTTTGTTTTCTATCCTGCTGTTACCGGTTTCAAGATGGCTGGAAAACAAGTGCCATTTGCCTAAAAGCGCTGCTGCAATGATAGCTGTGCTATCGTTGCTTACTATTGTGGGCGTAATACTTTATTTAGTTGGGGCGCAAATGTCGAGCCTCAGCAGCGACTGGCCCTTGTTTAAAGAACAGATGGCCAACTCAACAGTATCGCTGCAAAACTGGATCACCACTACTTTTCACATCAATGAAACCAAACAATTGAATTATGTAAGAACGGCCACCGGCAAACTGATGGATTCCGGTACCGAAGTAGTGGGCGCCACGCTCATATCTATTTCTTCCATGCTGTTATTTTTGGTATTTACTTTTATTTACACTTTTCTTTTTCTCGTTTATCGTGGCCTTATCATGAAATTTTTCATCGCTGTTTTTTTGGAAGAAAATTCGCATGTAGTGCATGATGTGGTAGAGCAGGTGCAGTACATCATCCGCAAATACATCATCGGTTTATTGCTGGAAATGCTCATTGTTGCCACCATGGTTTCGGTA
>CAXTPJ010000595.1:0-3046 GCA_964245855.1 uncultured Ferruginibacter sp.
ATATGCTTTCGTTCCAGCCACCAAAGCTGAATGGTTCTCTTGGCACCGGCACGCCCACATTTACACCGATCATACCGGCGCTTGCCCGGTCAATGATGTAACGGGCCATGCCACCATTTTGCGTAAACACACTGGCTGCATTGCCATAAGGATTGGCGTTCTCGATTGCCAGCGCTTCATCCACCGTATTCGTACGGATGATGGAAATAACCGGCCCAAAAATCTCTTCCGTTGCCACACTCATGCCCGGCTTTACATAGTCAATCACCGTTGGGCCAACATAAGTACCATTTTCTTTACCGGCTACTTTAGTATTACGACCATCTACCAATACTTTGGCGCCATCTTTTTCTGCTTCGCCGATGTATCTTTCAATGCGGTCTTTACTTTCCTGGTTAATTACCGCACCGAGGTTTTCGCCCGGTACAATTTTTCTTGCTTCATCACAAATCTTATCAATAATGGCATCAACATTTCCTACGCCGATCATGGCGCTGGCAGCCATACAACGCTGGCCGGCACAGCCACTCATGCTGGCGGCAACATTTTGTGCAGTCATACCCGGTATTGCATCTGGCAACACCATCAAATGGTTCTTTGCACCGCCCAATGCCAGGCAACGTTTATAATTGGACGTAGCCCGCTGGTAAACGATCTTGGCCACTTTGGTTGAGCCAACAAACGACACCGCTTCAATATCCGGGTGATCGCAAATGGCATTTACGATTTCCACATCACCATGCACCACATTGAATACACCATCCGGAAGGCCTGCTTCTTTCAATAATTCAGCGAGGCGACCACAACTCAAGGGCACTTTTTCTGATGGCTTGATGATCATACAATTTCCTAAAGCGATTGCATTGGGTAAAGTCCAGTTAGGCACCATCGATGGAAAATTAAATGGCACAATAGACGCTACCACGCCTAACGGAACATGCTCTGTGCGGCATTCTACACCACGGCTTACTTCCAGCACTTCGCCCGTTACCAGTTGTGGCAGGGAAGTAGCAAACTCAGTGAGTTCGATACATTTTTCAATTTCCGCAACGGATTCTCCGTAAGTCTTACCATTTTCTTCACTGCACAATTCAGCGAGTTCTTTCAGGTGCTTTTCCAGCAGGGTTTTGTATTTAAAAAACACCTGTACCCTTTCTTTGATCGGGGTTTTGCTCCAGGCCGGGAAAGCCTTTTTAGCCGCTGCCACAGCAGTATCCAGGTCGGTGCTGCTGCTCATTGGAACGGTTGATAAAAGGTTACCGTCAATTGGAGAAACCACGTCCATTGTTTTATTGGTTCCGGGTGCAATAAACTGTCCGTTGATATAATTTTTGATCGCTTCGTATTTCATGATTTTATTATTGACTAAAAAATTTGCAGAATTGATTAGCGAAAATTAAAAATATTTTAGTTAACCGCAAAAGAAAAGTGATAGTTTTATTTATAAGTTGCATATTTGCGCCACATTGTTACTATGCAAAAAGGAACAGCCATACTCGACGAATTAGACTTTGCCATCCTCTCTTTTCTTCAAAAGGATGGCCGCATGTCGTTCACTGTAATTGCCGAAAAACTAAAAGTATCTATAGGCACTATCCGCACCCGTTTTAATAAATTGATCGAAGACGGAACCATCAATATTATAGGCCGGGTTGACCCGGAAAAAGTTGGGTTTCGTTCGTATGCACACATTGCAGTATATGTAAGGCCCGCAACGCTGAAAGAGAAGGTAGCGCAAACTATTACTAAAATGAGTGAGGTAAGTTTTTTGGCCATGACCTCCGGTGATTATGATTTAGAAGTAGATGTGATGTGCAAAGACAACGAACATTTAGTTCAATTTGTAAATGAGTTATCAGACATCAACGGCGTGTACCAAACCAAGACAACGATCTATTTTAAAGTGTATAAATACGCACAACCGGATTTGAATTTGTTGAAGTAGCCCCCTCCGCCCCCTACAGGGGGAACCAAGGCAAGAGTAAACCAGTGAAAAATTTAGTGATGATTTCAATTAAAGTTTAATAAAGATATTCAGTACAAGAGTGCGACGCCAATGAAGCTATATAGTAATTCATCTGCCGGGCTCCATACCTAAATTAAAAAACTTCTACCATGAGCAGGATCGCAGAATCGGAATTGATCATTAACAACCGCGGTGCCATCTATCACCTGGATGTACGGCCAGAAGAACTGGCCACTACCATTATTTTGGTGGGCGACCCTGACCGGGTGAAAAAAGTGAGCGCCCATTTCGACCGTATTGAACACCAGGCACAGCACCGTGAATTCATTACCCATACCGGCTATATTGGCAACCAGCGTTTGTCTGTAACCTCGACTGGTATTGGTCCGGACAATATTGACATTGCCCTGAATGAACTGGATGCACTGGTTAATATTGATTTTGAAACAAGGGAAATAAAGGAAGAATTAACCTCATTGAACATTGTCCGCTTTGGCACGTCGGGTTCTTTGCAGGCCGACATTCCGGTGGATAGTTTTGTAGCCAGTACCCATGGCCTCGGCTTAGACAACCTGCTTAACTATTACGCTTACACGAAAACGGATGAAGAGAATGAACTGACGCATGCGTTTGTTGGGCAAACCGGTTTGGATACCAGCATCACCATTCCTTACATTTCTGCCGGCAGCGAAACATTGTTGAATAAATTTCCTAATAGTTTTTATAAAGGTATTACGGTTACTTGTCCGGGGTTTTATGGCCCGCAGGGAAGGGTGCTGCGTTTGCCATTGAAAAGTCCGGGCCTGATCAATAAGCTCACGGATTTTAATTTCAACGGTCAACGCATCACCAATTTTGAAATGGAAACTTCTGCTATTTTTGGCCTGGGTAAATTGATGGGCCATCAGTGCATGAGCATCAATGCCATCGTGGCCAACCGGGTAGTGCAGGAGTTTTCGAAAGATGGCAATGCGGCGGTGGAGAAACTGATTGTAGCAGGACTGGAAGTGCTGGCCCCCTAAATCCCCCAAAGGGGACTTTTGGAGTATGTTTATGTAGAATGACTGATGAATAGCAGAC
>CAXTPJ010000596.1:0-3038 GCA_964245855.1 uncultured Ferruginibacter sp.
GCACCCGCATTGGATGAGGCTGACCGCATGGAGGAAGAAAAGGTCGCCAATAAAAAATTAAGGGAAGCCCAGTTTTTTACGAAAGATGAAATGGTGACGATTACTATTTTGGCTGATATCATTATACCGAAAGATGAGGTGAGTGGCAGCGCTAATGATGCAAAAGTGCCCGACTTCATCGAGTTCATTGTAAAAGATATGCCGCAGCACCAAACGCCCATGCGGGGTGGGCTTCGCTGGCTTGATCTGCAATCGCTGAAACGTTTTGATAAACCCTTCAGCGGTATCACTGCTCCGCAACGCATCGAGATCATTGATGAAATTGCATACCCGAATAAAGCAAAACCTGAAATGAAACAGGGCGTTGCATTTTTCAACCTCATGCGTAACCTGACTGCCACCGGTTTTTACACTTCTGAAATAGGTGTGAAAGATATTGGCTACATGGGCAACCGTCCCAATCAATGGAATGGTGTTCCGGATGATGTGTTGAAACAATACGGCATGGCTTATTCTGAAAGAGAGCTACAGGAATGTGTGAGTTTTAAAACGGAGGGATAAGGTTTGGTGTAGGAGCTTAGTAGTTTAGATGTTTAGCCGGGAGCCTTCAATATTTGTGGTGCATGGTCCATAGTTGATAGCCCATGATAACTCGTTTATTGTTGGATGATTTATCTACATATAGCTACGGACTATAAACCATGGACTATTGACTATAAACCATGGACTATCGGCTATAAAACTATGGACTATCAACCATCTCCCCCAAGCTGCCATAAAAAACTTCAGCACACGAGTGCGACGCAACGATGATGCCCAATGATATACAGCCGGTATCAAAAAACTTACATTTAATTTTAGCAGTTTTATAAATATCGCCTCACCAGTTTGTTCTTTCTTAACCAGGCTGCGGTAAGCCAGCTAAGCGTTAGTGCAATTACAAAAGTGATCATGCATTTCAGCAACGCTGGTACATCTATGTTCAATAATAAAAACTGTATCCAGGTAACGAATACATAGTGCAGCAAATAGATCAGGTATGCGTTATTGGATAAAGAAGTAAACCAACGCATTTTTGTTACAGCAAACTTTCTAAAACCAGTGATGAATGCCAGGCAACTCAACACACAGGATGCAACATACAATGTGAAATAAACCATCCATCCGGCAAATGCAGGCAAGTAATTTCCCCTTACTATTTGTTCCAACAAACCAGTGCGAGTTGTCAATACTGCATAAACAAGCAATGCAAGCAAACTCCAAACCCACCAACGCTTTACCACAATTGATTGCTGCGATAAGATGCCTTCATTAAAATTGGTATTCCCGATCAATACGCCAATCATAAAATAACCAGCGTACAATACGATCCTGCTGAGTTGAAAATCGAAAGGGCCTAAGCCGGTCCAGGTGCCGGCACCAATCCAATAAGCTAATGGTACATACAATATCCAGGTAATCAATAAAAACAAAAACACCAGTTTAACAGGTTTGTGCTGCAACAGATTAAACCGCTGAATAATGCCAGGTTTTATTTTTTGAATCAATGGATCAATGGAAACCAGTAATACATTCAATACAAACAACACCCATATAAACCATGGCGGCCCAACAGGCCATTGCTCAACAGTAAAGAAATCTTTTACATAGGCAACAACATCAGCTTTGCCATGCGCCTGGTAATAAGATGGAAAATAAACAACCAGCATCAACAACGTTCCCAACAATAAAAACGGGATCAACAGTCGGTAAATCCTGTCAATAATAAAATTGGATGCACCTTTCTTTGCAATGCTTTTCGATAAAAACAAACCACCGATCAGGAACATCAGCGACATAAAAAATATATCATTGAAATTCACCAATACATCCATCCCGATACATCTTTTGCTATCCACTACCGGCGCTGTTGAAAGGATATATGCCTGGGCATTGAAGTAAGCAAAACTGGTGTAAGCAAGGGCTGAGTGATGTGCCACCACAAGTGCTGTCAATGTAGCTCTTAAATAATCCACCCAAACATTCCTGTTGTTATTCATTTGCATTTTCGGTGTGGAACGTTGTTGCCTGAGCTTTGTTACTACGCCAGTAAAACAGCAGCAGAACAATTTAAAACGAATGCATTTTTATAACTGGTAACGTTTGCACAAACCAATGAGCAAATACATTTCTTTGTATCAAATAAGCCCCCTATTTTTGCACCCATTAATAAACACTTATGTCAGTATTAGTCAATAAAGATTCAAAAATAATTGTACAGGGTTTTACCGGTACGGAAGGTACTTTTCATGCTACACAAATGATCGAATACGGGACCAATCTTGTTGGTGGCGTTACCCCGGGAAAAGGTGGCAGCACGCATTTGGACAAGCCTGTTTTTAATACCGTGGCAGACGCAGTAAAAACAACCGGCGCTAATGTAAGTATCATTTTTGTACCACCTGCTTTTGCAGCAGATGCCATCATGGAAGCTGCCGATGCAGGCATTGCACTGGTGGTTTGTATTACAGAAGGTATCCCGGTGCAGGATATGGTAAAAGTGAAAAATTTCCTTTGCACCAGCAGCGCCCGTTTGATTGGGCCAAACTGTCCGGGTGTTATCACTGCTGATGAATGTAAAGTGGGTATCATGCCTGGCTTTATCTTTAAAAAAGGCCGCATCGGTATCGTTTCTAAAAGCGGTACGTTAACATACGAAGCAGCAGACCAGGTAGCCAAAGCTGGTCTCGGTATTTCTACAGCCATTGGTATTGGCGGCGACCCAATCATCGGAACCACCACCAAGCAGGCGGTAGAATTATTCATGAACGACGACGAAACAGATGCCATTGTAATGATCGGCGAAATCGGCGGCGGCATGGAAGCAGAAGCGGCTGAATACATCAAATCAACCGGCAATAAAAAACCAGTGGTTGGTTTCATCGCCGGCCAAACAGCGCCTCCGGGTAGAAGGATGGGCCATGCAGGTGCCATCGTTGGTGGTGCAGATGATACAGCAGCAGCCAAAATGAAGATCATGGCGGAATGCGGTATTCATG
>CAXTPJ010000597.1:0-3018 GCA_964245855.1 uncultured Ferruginibacter sp.
ACAGTATGACCAACATCGAAAGGGCGTGGGAAAGAATCAAAATTGCATTGGCAAAATTGAAGTAAGGCCCTCATCCCCTGAAGGGGAGTAAGACAACCGCTTTTAATTTATAAAAACAATCGTAATATAAAAACCTTCATTGATTTTAGAATTAATGAAGGTTTTTGACTGCAGGAGAGATTGACAAATAGCTTTATGTAGTTGTTAGTTTCTCAAAAAACTCAAAGAAGTATAATACACCCCAGATCTTTTGGCACCCCTTTAGGGGATGGGGGTATTTTTTTCAGGGTACCGGGGCAAATACTTCATTCAATTTCAACACTTGTGGTAATACCAGTTCCTGTTCATCGTTGGTAATAACGTAATCGCATAGCCGCATTTTTATGATCTCACTGATTTGTTTGTTCATTCGTCCTAATACTTCGTCCCTGGTAATTTTATCCCGCTGCATTACCCGGTGTATCCGTATGGCTTCCGGGGCATATACGCCGATCACCTTATCCAGCTTTTCCTGCGAGCCACTCTCAAATATCAGCGCTGCTTCTTTAATGGCATACGGTGCAGTTTGTCGCTGCATCCATTCATCTGCATCTCTTAAAGTAGCTGGATGAACAATGGAATTCAGTAGTGCCAGTTTAGCAGGATTATTAAAAACAATGTCAGCAATGTATTTCCTGTTGAGCAGGCCGTGTGTGTAAGCGGCTTTTCCAAATTGAACCTGGACTGCTTCCTTTAGCTCTTCATCTTCATTCATCAATCGTTTTGATGCATCGTCTGCATAATATACCGGAATGCCCAATACCTCAAAAGCCTTTGCCACAGTACTTTTGCCGCTGCCAATACCGCCGGTGATGCCTATTTTGAGCATGAGGAAAACGTTTAACGTTTAAAGGTTTAAGGTTTAAAGTTGATTCAACATCACAACATCTTCAACAGGATTCTGCAGTTCCAAAAAATAAAAACCCGAACCACTTCAATAACAACATTAAACCATTTTCAACAAACTTCAACAATATTAAACCATCTCAATTTCTTCATTAAAACAAAAAACCCAAAAGCCATATGAAACGACTTTTGGGCTGAACTATTTATAATTTAAAAAACACCTGCCTGCTATGGACTATTAAACCATTGACCATTGACTTTACTTTACTTCTGCAACCGGCTTATTCAAAGCAGCACTCATTTCTAAACTGATAGTACTTTTTTCAATCTTCAAATAACTGCCAGGACTAACTTCCAGGCTAATAGTTCCATCTTCATTTACTTTATTGATAACGCCATGTATACCGGCTATGGTAACTACTTTATCGCCTTTCTTCAAATCATTGATAAATGTTTTTTGTTGTTTGGCTTTTTTTGCCTGCGGACGGATCATGAACATCCAGAAAACAAGGATCATCAAACCCATGAAAATTAAAGAAAAACTGCTGCTGCCTTTTCCCTGTGGATCCATCATTAAAAAAATACTTAGTAATTCCATTTTGTATTGTGTTGATTATTAAAAATGATTGGTTATGCTTTCTTTTTTACTTCTCCCATCAACCTAAGTGACCCGAAAAAAGGTTTTACGTTGGCCGATACCCGGATACCCTTTTCCTGGTGGCCTTCTTTGTTGTGGCTGTCGAACACCACTTTGATGATGCCTGTTTCGCCCGGTGCTATTGGCCTTTCCGGTTTCTCCGGAACAGTACAGCCGCAGGTAGCCTGGGCATTGCTTACCACCAAAGGCTTGTTGCCGGTATTCTTAAAACTAAAATTATGTATTACTTTTTCTCCCTCGGCAATAGTGCCAAAATTGTAGAAACTGTCTATCAACTGTACCGTGGTAGAATCTTTGGAAGCTGCCATCATGGCCTGCTGGTCTGCTTTTTTGGTGTCGCAACTGGCAAATACCATTGCCCCGAAAAAAATTAAAAAAGAATATTTCATATTAATGGAAATTAAAAAATTATCAATGCTACAGCGTACTGTTCTTAAAACTCTTTTTCTCGATCTTCCCCTGCGCTGTCAATTCTTTATGGATATTATCTAAAATGCCGTTGATGAACTGCCCGCTTTGCGGTGTGCTGTAATCTTTTGCCAGGTCAATGTATTCATTGATGGTAACCTTGGTGGGTATGGTTTCAAAAAACAAAAATTCACAAATACCCAACTGGATAATGATCAAATCAAGTGAAGCAATCCTTTCAGCGTCCCAGTTCTTCAATTTGGGTTTCAGCAATTCCATGCTCACCTCTTTCTTTTCAATGGCTGTTGCCAAGAGGCTTTTTGCAAAGTCGAGTTTTTCTTTGCTTACCATCTGGTTGAAGTCAAAATGATGAGGCTTCTGCAAAAAATTCAGCATCAGCAAATTCATCATTTCTGCATCATCATCCCAGTTAATAAATAACTCTTCAATGTGGCTGATGAAGTTTTCATTCGGCAACATTAAATCGGTAAAAATAAATTCCAGTATGTCTTTTTCCTCTTTCTTCGTTCTTGCCTGGATGCCAATATATTCTTTATATTCTTCCGATGCAATCAGCGCCTGGTAAGTCTTTTTCAGCAATTCTTCATCTGCCTTGTGTCCAGGTTTTAGTTCTTCCACCGCAAATTTGAAGGAATGTTCTTCCAATATTTTCCAAAGCAATTCGTTACCGGCTATTTTAGTATTAATAGCAAGATCGCTAGCAGATGGTAAATGTTTATTGGCTTTTTTCAGCGCATCCTTTTCTGCATAACGGGCCACCTCCGTTAAAAACCAGATCAAATAAACGAACAGTTCTCTTGTGATGGCTAATTGTTTGTTGAGTAATTTGTTGGCGTCTGCCACGGTTATCTCACTGCTGCTGCTGTCAAGGGTATATAAAGCCTGCATCACTTTCACCCGTATATTTCTCCTGCTGATCATCCGGAATAACTTTATTGAGGCTGCAAATTTAGGGGAATAATTATTGGCTGGCAGAAAAAGCTCTGCCTGGTTACCTTTGCTTGCCCAAAAGCCCAAGCCTCAACTCATCAATGGCAATATGTTCA
>CAXTPJ010000598.1:0-3014 GCA_964245855.1 uncultured Ferruginibacter sp.
AATATGTGTGGGAAGGATACAACGGTACCGATCCTGAATTTAAGAAACCAACAGGGGAGTTGGTGATAGTGGAAGATATTTTTAATGATATAGGTGCTATGTGCCTTGCATACAAATTTAATATTTATACAAAGCGCCCGATGAGCCGGCAATACGTGTATGTAAATGTGCTGGATGGCAAAGTTATTTTTACAGATGCCATCATCAAACATCTGGTAAAGGATAACGGTAGTGCCGCAAGTGCTGTAGATGCAATGAGAAATAAAAAGGCCATCAACACAAGTCAATCAATGGAAAGCGATTTGTTTTTAAGACTGTCGGCCAAAACAACTGCTAATGCATTAGCGGCCGCTGACACCCGCTACACTGGCCAGGTGTTTATGAGCACCGATGAAGTTAGTGCTACAGAATTCAGGTTGTTTGAAACCGGTGCAGGAAATAATACCAATATCCATACGCTGGATGCTCAACATTTGGAAATCCCCATTGCCGATGCTGATTTGCTTGAGTTTGTGGACGATGACAATTACTGGTCAAATGCTGAATATGGCGGCGGCACCAGTAACTCCATGCTGGATGCCCACTGGGGATCTGAAATGGTAATTGACTATTGGTGGACAGTGCATGGCAGAAAAAGCTATGATAACAATGATGGTGACATGATCAATGTTTGCCATTACAAAATAGATTATGACAATGCCTTTTGGAATGGCCGTGCCATGTTTTATGGCGATGGTTCGGGTATTGGTGGTTTTGATGCAGTAGTATCGCTGGATGTTACCGCACATGAAATTGGCCATGCCGTTTGCCAGAAAACGGCCGGACTGGTGTACCAGCGGGAATCCGGCGCTTTAAATGAAGGATTTAGTGATATATGGGGTGCCTGTGTGGATCACCATGTGGCGCCAACCATTGCCCCTTTAACCAAAAAGCCATTTC
The DNA here is from genome assembly GCA_964245855.1 of uncultured Ferruginibacter sp. Classification (GTDB taxonomy): domain Bacteria; phylum Bacteroidota; class Bacteroidia; order Chitinophagales; family Chitinophagaceae; genus Ferruginibacter. The sequence goes on from CAXTPJ010000598.1 coordinate 940, forward strand.
AGATTGGTGATGAGATTATGCTGAATGGCGACAATGAGTTAAGAGATATGGCAAACCCTGCAACGCATGCCCAGCCGGATACCTACGGCCGTGAATTTAGTTTTTGGAGAAGGACCAGCCTGGAGGGCTGCCGCCGGCCGGTTGATTCAACCAATGATAACTGCGGTGTACACAGCAACAGCGGCGTTTTAAACAAGTGGTTTTACCTGCTGACCAATGGCGGTAGCGGCACTAACGGTTTCGGGTACAACTACCAGGTAGATTCTATGGGATTTGCCAAGACAGAAAAAATAGCTTTTTATACCGAAATGATCCTTACGCCAAACTCAGGATACCAGGCTGCAAGGATTGCTTCTGTTAATGCGGTATTGATGCTGGCGGCGTCTGCCAATGGTGCTGGTATTACTGCAGCCGATACGGCCAACATCATTAAGGCCTGGAGAGCAGTCGCCGTATTAACAGACAGTCTGTACAACATGACCAATACCCCGCTGTTTGCCAGCAATGATTTTAAAAGTATTGGCGTAGGAAAATATGGCGTTATCTGGGCAGGCACTGCCAATAATGGATTGTATAAATATGATGGAAAGGAATGGCAGAAAGCACCAACATTAACCAACCACAATATTGCTGATATTAAACCGGATTACAACGGCGGTATCTGGATCGCTCAATATGGAAGAACCGGTGCACAGGCCATTACAGGTGGTGTTGATTATTTCCCTGATTCAAGTTTTGCTACCACCCGTCACTGGGGTTCGTTTGAAGGATTGCCAACGAGGAATGTGCGTTCTATTTTTGTAAACAATGATACCAGTGGTGTAGCAGATCCTACATTTAACCAATTGGATACTTTTAAAAGGATTTGGGTTGCAGCCATGTCAGATATTACAGCAGGAATTTCCAGGCCGGGATATGTTGGCGTGGGCTTGCCTTTTGGGGTTAGTCTTGATACGCCTTTTACAAAAATCAAAGGAGGTTCCGATCCTAACAATGGGTTGGTGCAAATCATTGGGGGGAGTAACCGGGAAGTATGGGCTTTTGCTCCCAATAACTATGGTCACAGCCAGTTGATGCGTTACCGCACAGTGGACACCAGTTTTATTGGTGTGTTTGATGATGCCAATTCGATACTTCCGGCTGGCTTTACAGCCAAAGCGATTTACTTTGATTCAACCTATAAAAAATGGTGGGTTGGTATGTCGAGCGGCGGTGTGTATGTGTTTGATACCGCCAGTAAAGTATGGTCGCAGGTAAATTTCCCTGCCATATTTCCGGCCGGGACAATTGTGAACAACAATGCCATTACAGGCGACAGTCGTGGCAATATTTATATTGGCACCACCAATGGGTACGTTTTCTTTGGCTCGCCGCAATCTTCTGTGGTATTGAATCCTGCTGATGAAACACAATACAAAAGATATACAACTGCTGATGGTTTACCATCCAACAATGTAAAAGCCATTGCGGTAGATTACCGGGCTGCAAGGGTGTTGCTGGCTACTGACAATGGTATTGCCTTCAAATATTTACTGTGTAAAGAATGTGTAAATAAAGGGCCTGTGTACAGCGCCTTTCCGGGCAACTGGAACAACCCGCTTACCTGGCTTTCCGGCGAAGTGCCGGGATTTGATGCTAACGTAGTAGTGAGGCATAATGTAGCAATTACGCAAAATGCCAATTGCAACACATTGAAAGTAGAAGGTCAGGGCAGGATTACTGTAAACACGGGTGTGAAACTAACTATTGAAGGGGTTGATTACATTGCTACCGGCGGGCATTAAATAGAATGATGTTTAGTATTGGTTTAGCGGTTTAGGAGTTTAGTATTTATCTGATAGAATTAATAGCTACCTAATAATAGGTACACCTGAAGGCAAACTTTTGTTGTAAGTTGTAACTGGAATGCACTCTCAAGCAGCAGCTGGTTTAAGAAGGGAATCGTATATACGATGTTGATATGATCAGTCTTTTATATTTTGAAATTTTGGTTAGAAAGCTGTTGCCATGATAAGTTACAGTACAAGAGCTACCGTGTGTACACAATTCTTGTAGGTTTGCGTAAAAAATGCAGA
>CAXTPJ010000599.1:0-3011 GCA_964245855.1 uncultured Ferruginibacter sp.
ATAAAAACCCCCACATAACATAACAAATAAAACCGGAGGCTAAAACCAAATAAAAATTAATGTCCTCAAATATGTATTTACCATTCCATAAAATTTCTATTTCGCCACTTAAATATGCATTCATGTAGATATGATGAGATATTTGATACCCAATAATTGCGTCAAAACAAAATGTAAACATTAATAAGAATGCGATTACACCATACCTTTTCTTCTCCAAGGCATCGTGGATAAGGAAGCCTAAACCTAAAAAAACAACTGGGAATAAAACAGTAATTACAACCACAAAACCACCTTTATCAAACGCATCTGATAAAGCGCCGAAAATTCCTGCAAAACCCGTACTGCCGACTTTTATCCCATTTAAAGCTGCATAACCACTTGCTGCATAAAAGGCCCATAGATAAAATGTGAGTAAAAGTGTTATAAACATAGCAATCACAAAAGGAATTATTTCGCTGTGTCCTTTGTTATTTTCAATATCAGCAATTTGTTTTTCTGAGTTTATAATTTCATCTTCCATAGAAGATCTATTCGCATTGAGATCTTGCTTTCGATTTTCTAAATCAACGATTTCTTTTTGAAGATTTTCTATTCTTTTGACAATACTTGCTTTATCAAGTTTTGCTTCTTCTACAATTTTATGATACAGAATTGGTAAACTTTCTTTTAATTGTTCAGGATCACCTTTAGCTTTACCTGCTTGCTCTTTACCAAATAATTCATAGGTTATTTTCGTGTCTTTATCTGTAAGAGGATTTTCAACTATGCTCTCTGTCATAACTGTTTATTATAAGTTGATTTAATTGTTTTATTAAAGCTTGATCTAAAAATCTTATATTGTAACTTTAAGAATCTTAATATCACAACCATATGCTTCTCTTGTACTTTATTCTTCTTGGTTTTATACCCTCATCCTCGCCCCCATTATTTGTTTTAAACCGCTTTAGCAACAATGACTCCATCATAATCCTCCACAACCCGCATCAACAAATCAGCATATGTAAAAATATCATCCAAAGAAGACAATTCGTTTTTCACTTCTTTCCTTTCAGCATCCAGTGTAACCAAATACTTTTTGTTGCCATCTAAATAAAGCCTGCAAATTGTTTTGCGGTTGTTGTCGTCGAGCAGAATGGCGAAATAGCTTTGGGCATCCCTGTACGCAATTCTTTTGAGCGGAATTTTTTGGCGGAGAATGGTTTTAATGATCATGAAGCCTTCCAACTCTTCTGCGGTAGTAACCACTTTGGAAACATCTGTCACCTCTTCCTGTTTACCCTGCTGAATTTCCTTTGCTTTATCATCTTCCTTTGTAAGTGCCGATTTAAGCCGCTCTGTAATCAGGTCGTTGATGTAGTTCTGTATGGTCCTCTTAGTTAAAGAGGTAAACTGTTCCAGCACCTTTGCTGTGATCACACTCGGATAAGCCTGCCTGGCAAAATGCTTAACAAATTCCGGGCTTGGTTCTGTTAATTCTAAATTGATCAACACTTTCAATTCGTTCATGATCTTTAACTCATTCGCCGTATTTACGATGTTTTGAAAATCAAATTGCCCTTTATGAAATTTCTTTAATTCCTCTATCTGATTATCCTTTATGTCAGTGATATTGAAAACAAAAAAAGGTTTCTCATCCATTTTATTCTTTTCTACCAAATCTGTATAAAAACGGTATTCAAAACCATTGGTAAGAATAGAAAATTTTGCTTTCGTAGTATGAAAGTACCTGAACAATTGAGCTGCATTGTGTACATTCAACGGGGCGGCATGATGCTTGCATTCTATTAAAATAATGGGTTCGCCATTCTGGATAATGGCATAATCAATCTTTTCTCCCTGTTTTAAACCAATATCTGCCACCAACTCCGGCGTTACCTCGTTTGGATTAAAAACATCATAACCAAGTTCTTTTATGAACGGCATGATAAAAGCATTTTTGGTTGCTTCCTCTGTAAGCACCTGATCTTTAAGCGCTAAAAATCTTTCTCCCAACAGTTTAATTTGAGTTTTAAAGTCCATGATTGTATAATGGTTTTGAAATATGCTAAGAAGGCTGTGATGTTGTAAGGAACATAACAGTTAGTTTTAAAACATGATGATATTCTCTTCAAAACTAACAGGCAGGCTTATCTTTTTTTTACGGCAAACCGTAAAGGCTTATTTTATTCAATTAATCTACACAATCGCTCGTAAAAGAAACAAATATTTTGTTTGAAAAATAACATTGCTGCAATTGAAATCTACCTCACCGGATGCCGCCAATTCCAGGGTGGAACAGGGTTTTCATCAGCCCACAATCCAGTTTTGTTTTTCCTGGCCATTGCTTCCAGCGTACCGTAAGATGTATCTGTTGAATACTTTATAAAATGCCAGGCCAAACCTGCTTTTACCAGTTCTTTATTCACGTTTTCATTTTTATCATTGATGATGATAGCGATGAGCCGCCTGTACCGGTCAAATTTATTATTGTGCTGAATTGTTACTGTTTGGCCAAAACATTTATCCGAAGTAAACCGCTTTGCAGCTTGTCCAAATGGTTGGTGCTTCTTGACTTCCGGGCAATCAATATGCTCTAACCGTATCACTATAGTACTGTTATTGTATAACACTTCAATGGTATCACCATCTTTAATTGCAATTACTCTGGCCTTAAAATTTTTCGGAAGTAGTGGCTGCAATGCTGCCTCTTTAACCGGGTAAAAAGACAGTGAGCAAACCAGTATTATTTTAAGCAGGTTCAACAAGAAATAAGCTGGTGGCATTTTTGTTATAAATTAAAGCAACGTACGCCTTGAACAGCAACTCCTGTTGAAGATAATAAATGGATGCGTTTGAAACGAGTTAACCGGCTGAAAATTTAAGGTCTTACAATATACCTGTTTCTTTGCAAAACAATACCAGTTGCTCATTTTTTGAAAATCCAAGTTCCTCACGGACACGGTTAAGTCTTTTTTCAATGGTGCTTAAACTGCAGCTAAGCAGTTCTGCTATTTCTTTTTGTGACCGGC
>CAXTPJ010000600.1:0-3009 GCA_964245855.1 uncultured Ferruginibacter sp.
ATCAACACCCAACAATTTAATGTATGCATAGCTGATCAATAAAATACTGGCACTGCCATAAGGAGCTGCACTTACCGCTGTAGTTTTACCTGCCAGGCTGCTCAACGAGTGGCCCGGTAAAAAAGGCACCAGTTGTTTGGCTACGCAAATAGGACCAACACCAGGGCCGCCGCCGCCATGCGGAATGGCAAATGTTTTATGTAAGTTTAAATGACAAACATCAGCGCCAATCATACCCGGACTGGTTAATCCAACCTGTGCATTCATGTTGGCGCCATCCATATAAACCTGCCCGCCATACTGGTGTATGGTGCTGCAAATTTCTTTGATGCTTTCTTCAAACACACCATGCGTAGATGGATAAGTAACCATCAATCCGGCAAGGTCATTGGCATGTTCGGCAGCCCTTGCTTTCAGGTCAGCTACATCAATATTGCCGGCATCATCACATTTGGTTACTACCACTTTCATTCCCGCCATTACTGCACTGGCAGGATTAGTGCCATGTGCTGAAATGGGGATCAATATTACATTTCGGTGTGCTTCACCCCTCGATTTGTGATAGGCCATAATAGTCAGCAAGCCTGCGTATTCACCCTGTGCGCCGCTGTTGGGTTGTAAAGAAGTTGCTGCAAAACCTGTAATGGCACTCAGGTAATTTTCCAGTTCTTTGATGATTTGCAAGTATCCCTGTGTTTGAGAAGCAGGTGCAAATGGATGCAGTTTGCTGAACTCAGGCCAGCTCACGGGAATCAGTTCTGTAGCAGCATTCAGCTTCATGGTACAACTTCCCAAACTGATCATCGAAGTGTTTAAACTTAAATCTTTGTTCTCTAAAAATTTAATGTAACGCATCATCTGGCTTTCGCTGTGGTGCGTATTAAAAACAGGATGTTGTAAAAAGGAAGTGGTACGGGTTAGATTAAAAGGAATGTTTTCTAATGTATCATCAGCATGAAAAGTTGCAGAAACCGTATCAACGTTGATTGAACTCGCAAACACATCCAGTATGTTCAGCAGGTCTTGTTGCGAAGTAGTTTCATCCAATGTGATACCTACAAATTCATCCGTGTAATGAAAATTCACCTGTCTTAATTCTGCTGCCATCTGGATGGCTGCTTTATTTTGAACCGCAATTTTAATCGTGTCAAAATAATAATCATTTTCATTTTCAAACCCTAAGTCACTCAATTCATCACTCAGGGTTTGTGTGAGTGTACTCACTCTTTTAGCAATATTCTTCAGGCCATTCGGGCCATGATAAATGGCGTACATCGCAGCCATATTGCTCAGCAATGCCTGTGCCGTACAAATGTTGCTGGTGGCCTTTTCACGGCGGATGTGCTGCTCCCTTGTTTGCAGTGCCATGCGTAAACAACGGTTGCCCTGTGCATCAATGCTTACGCCAATAATCCTTCCCGGGATATTTCTTTTAAACTCATCTGATGTTGCAAAGAAAGCAGCATGCGGACCACCAAATCCCATTGGCACACCAAAGCGTTGCGAAGAACCCACCGCAACATCAGCGCCCAGTTCACCCGGAGGGGTTAATAAGGTTAATGCCAGCAGGTCAGTTGCCATCACTACCATGGCATTTACAGCATGTGCTTTTTTAATGAACTCCCGGTAATCATTCACAGAACCATTGCTGTCAGGATACTGAACGATGGCGCCAAAATACAATTCATCTAAAACCGCCGTACCATAGTTGCCTGTTACCAATTCTACTCCAATAGGGGTAGCCCTTGTTTGCAATACTTCTTTGGTCTGCACAAAAATGGCTTCATCCACAAAAAACTTTGGGGCGGTAATATGATCGTGGTTTTTATTTTTATGATTGAACAACATGGCCATTGCTTCGGCGGCTGCAGTAGCTTCATCCAGCAAACTGGCGTTGGCAATGGGCAGCGCTGTTAAATCGCTCACCATGGTTTGAAAGTTTAACAAACTTTCCAATCGTCCTTGCGCAATCTCTGCCTGGTATGGCGTGTATTGCGTGTACCAGCCCGGGTTTTCAAACACATTGCGCAAAATCACACTGGGCGTAATGGTATTATAATAACCCTGACCGATGTAACTTTTAAACACTTTGTTTTTGGCAGCAACTTCTTTCAGCTCGCTCAGGTAAGTAAATTCACTTACTGCCGGTGGAACATTCAATTCCTCTTTTATGCGGATGCTGTCGGGGATCGTTTTCCTGATCAGTTCATCCGTTGAATCTACGCCAATGGCCGCCAGCATGGCTTTGGTGTCGTTTTCGTTGGGGCCTATGTGCCTGCCTGCAAATTCATTTTGTTGTTGCTCAAAAAGATTCATCGTATAATGGAGGTTGTAGATGTGATAAATTGTTGCAAAGTTACGGTGATACAGCATATATACCGAAACGGTTTGCTGTAAACAAGCGAATGTTAGTAACCGCTTGATAACCTAAACACAAAATAAAAATGCTTTTCCTTATGCTTTCAGGAAGTCATCAAAAGGCAATTGGTATAGACAGTTTTTTATAATGAATCGGGTAGGGATATTACAAAATAATGTCGCATTTTTTCCCGGTTTACTAAAAATGCGTTTTCCAGGTCAATCAATTTTAACGGTAGAAAATAAGATAAATTAATTTTATTTAAAATAATTAATATGATTTATATGGTAATAAGAGATGGTAGAAATAAGTTACTATCTGCTGATTGTTGTTTCAAGCACTTGCCCTTGTTTAATACGTTTAAATCTTTCCATTTTTTTCTTTACATGCTGATTTTATTGATGCTATCCAAAGCGCATATCCAATTTTAATTAACGGGCGGCAAACTGTTTTACTTTTTGCCAGCAACATAATTTTTTTACCGCAACCGGAAATGTTAATAAATAATAATACTAAAAATTGTAGTATTGTAATGCTAAATAAATTAGTTTTGTTTTGAAAGGCGCAACTAAAACAGTAAGGATGGAATAAGTTTTTTGAGCTGGTTAGCGCAGTATCAATAGTAAATAGTATTTAAAATAAATTAATAA
>CAXTPJ010000601.1:0-3008 GCA_964245855.1 uncultured Ferruginibacter sp.
CATTACTTTTTTTATGGTAAAACTGGGGAAGAAGCTGGCGGAGTTTTGAGGAGAGAAGATCGTTTAAGGGTTGAAGATTGTTGAAGGTTGTTGAAAACCGTTTAAACCGTTTAAAACGTTTAAAGGTTGAAGGCGTTTAATAGCGTTGTTTGAAGATGGTTGAAATAGTTTAAGAGCTTTAATTGGGTTGTTGATCTTAAATTGTAAATGCCTAATTTATCCGATAGCATTCATGAAATCTGCTTCATCAACAAACTACACAAGCCGCAAAAATCTGTATTGTCTGTTACTCTATCATTATTCGCCATCATCCGTTACAATCGGCATAATCAGCGTTCCCAATCAAATCCGTTTTCAATCTACAAAATTCTTGTTATCAGCGTTCCATTATCATTCTCTTGTAGCCAGGTAATTATAATCTTCCAATATCTTCTCTAAAAAATCAACCGCATACATATCCGTCGGTACTTTTAAAACATCCTGTACTTTAAAGGCTACCCGGTTGCACATTTCATAACTGTTGGTTTTCTTAGCCTGCACCAGCACACTTTTAATGGTATTGATATCCCGGTCGCTGAGTTTCATCACCTGGGGAAAAGTTACTTTGTAATTGCTTTCCGAAACATGCTGAAAGATGGTATCGTCCACTGTTAATTTCGATTTGGTGTTTACTACCACGGTGCCGGCAACTATATCGCCCAGCCGTTGCGCTTTGGGTGTGGCCACCATCACAATAATGGAAGTGATACCACCTAACATCAAAAGCCCAAACCCAAAAAAACCGTTGTACCAAAAGATGGTGAAAATTACAAACCCCCATTCATAAAAACGCAGGAACCAACGGAGCAAGTACTGCCCTAATGTTGGTTCACCACCATCGAGGCTGACCACTTTAATGCTCAATGCTTTTTTGCCGATGGTTTGTCCGCCCAGCCACAATTCAGTCAGTAGCGTGTAAAAAAGCATGGGTAATACAACCACCAAAATAATAAAGCCCTGGCTTTCGGCCCCCAGGCGGAAGCCGCCAAATAAAAGGTACAGCATACTGAACATGTAAATGATCAGCAATAAAAAATCAATGAAATAAGCCAGTAACCTTTTGTAGAATTCAGCCAGTTCAAATTCGATGTCGATATTAAAAGGGGTAGCTATTTGTATTACGGGCATGCTACAAATTAATTGTTTTAAATCGAATAAATAAAATTCATACCCATTAAATTAATGAATACATAAATTCTTTATTTTTAACGCATGCGGGAAGGAATGTTTATAAAGCGGAACGTTGATAAGTGGAACCAGTATCAACGGGAAGAAACGAATGACCCTGATGAAACAGCAGAACGGTTTGTTACATTGGTAGACGACCTGTCTTATGCCAAAACTTTTTATCCAAGAAGCAAAGTAACCCGTTGGGTAAACAGCATTGCCGCCAACATTTACCTGGATATTTATAAAAACAAAAAAGAAAAATATTCCCGGGTATTTACTTTCTGGAAATATGAATTGCCATTGCTGTTTAAGCGGTACCATAAAATTTTGTTGTTCACTTTCCTGTTGTTTGTTTCTTTTGTTTTTATCGGTGTTTTCAGCTCTGTCAAAGATGAAACTTTTATACGTGGCGTACTGGGAGATGGTTATGTGGATATGACGGAGAAGAATATCAAAGATGGCGATCCTTTTGGTGTGTACAAAGATGACAACCCTTTTACCATGTTTGTATGGATTGCCATCAATAATATTTCCGTAGCTTTTCTTACTGCCATCGGCGGATTAACGCTGGGGCTTTTCACCATTTTCAAAACCTTTCAAACGGGTTTAATGTTAGGTTGTTTTCAATACATGTTTTTTGCAAGAGGGTTAGGTTATGAGTCTATCATGGTAATATGGATACACGGCACACTGGAAATTTTGGCGCTCATCATTTCTTCCACTGCCGGGTTTATCATAGCGCAAAGTATTTTATTCCCGGGAACTTACAGCAGGATGATGTCTTTTAAAAGAGGTATCAAAGATGCCTTAAAAATTATGGTAGTATTGGTGCCGATTTTTGTTGCGGCAGCCTTTTTTGAAAGCTATGTAACGCATTTAATGAGCAATACGTACGGTACCGAAAAACAGCATGGCATACCGGTATGGGTAAGCGCCATTATACTGGTGGTGTCGCTGGCGTTCATCGTTTGGTATTTTGTACTGTACCCAATCCGGTTGCATAAAAAGAATGCATCCCTGCAAAAACTATAATCATCTTATTAATGAAGCAATACCTGATTTTCCTTTTTCTCACCCTGTTCCTGTTTACCAGCATTGCTGCGTTTGCCCAATCGAATGAGAAATACGTTTACCAGGACACAACTTTGATAGAAAAAGCACCGGAAGCACCTGTAGAAGATGAAGAAAAACCAGAACCGGAAAATAACTTTACATCTGATACAACCCTAACCAATAACAAATTGGTTTTATCGGCAGATTCAATGCGGAAGTTAAAAGACCAGGAACCGCTTGCTTATGCTAAAAACCTCGACAGCCTGCTGAAAGGCCTTCAAAAAAAGCCAACACAAAAACAAGAAACGGATGATGGCCCTTCCTTGATTGCGCTTTTTTTTGCTGCAGAATTAACCAAGATCATGTTCTGGATACTGGCGGTTGTTTTTATTGTATTCATCGTTTATAAATTATTTTTCACCAAAGGCTTTTTCCAGGGTAACAGCACAAAATTAAAAGTGAAAGTCCTGGATGAACAATCAGAAGATGTTACCGGTTCGGCAGATTATCAAAAGTTGATCGATCAATCTATTAAAAATGAAAACTACCGGTTAGCCGTAAGGTATTTGTACCTGCAGGCGCTGGAAAAATTAAATGCAGCCGGGCTGATCAGTTTTGCGGCAGATAAAACCAATGCATCGTATGTGAGGGAGCTTACCGGTAAGCCCTATAAAACAGAGTTTGCATCGCTCACCCTGCATTATGAATATACCTGGTATGGTGAGTTTGTACCGGATAAAGATGCA
>CAXTPJ010000602.1:0-3004 GCA_964245855.1 uncultured Ferruginibacter sp.
CTCGATTACAAGACCATGAACAGTTGCTACAGCGGCGATATTGTTTTTTATGACCCCGCCTTTGAACTCTTGCGTGGCGATGAAGCAAGAAGTATGTGGGAAATGCTGTGTACAAATGCCAAAAACTTTTCGCTCACTTTCGACCACATCAAAAACCTGCAGGATGGTTATTACACCTGCGATTGGGTAGCCACTTATACTTTTTCAAAAACAGGACGTAAAGTGGTGAACCGGGTGAGGGCCAATATGCGTTTTGACAATGGTGTGATCATTGAACACAGCGATGCCTTTAGCCTGCACAAATGGAGCAGCCAGGCACTGGGTTTTACAGGGCAATTATTTGGCTGGAACTCTTTCTTTCAACGCAAAATAAAAAACCAGGCAAAGCGCAATTTGCTGAAGTTTATAGAAGGCAAGCAGTAGCTAAAAGCAATTGTTGTATGCATTAATTGTAATGGCTATTCTTTTCATTCATTTTCCGATCGTTGTTTTTCAATCTGTAAAATGTTGTTTTGGATATCTTTCATAATGTTGTTTGCCCACCAACTGGCATAAAAATTAAATGTGGTTGTCAACTTAAAATTGCTCCACAAATGAAGCCGGTAGGCTTTATCATTTAATTTTTCCAGTTCGTACGTTCCGTTGAGCACATCAAAATATTTACCCCCGATTACCAGGTGCTCATCCATAGTTGTTAAAGGAATTTCATGGGGAAGCGCTTTAATGGTAAATGACATTTTTTGGTTGTCAATATATTCTGTGACTGTTTCATGAAAAACAAGTCCATTGGTAAATATGGCTTCTCTATATGCTCCAACTCCTTCAAAATTAAGTTCCGCTTTAATGGGCCTTGGGAAATTGAGCAGTTTAGTCAGCCAGCCTTTGTCCTGTTCTTCTTTTATTTCTCTAACCTTCGTCACATTATCCCAAATTTTTTCTCTTGGCACATTAATATCAATGTAAGTATAGGCTTTGTATGGCGTGGAGTTGGCGCCAATGTAATTTTCGATCGGTGAAATAAAAAATGGCAAAACGGTCACCAGAGAAATATATAATTTCCCATCTTTCTTTTTACGTTTTAAATATCCGCCGATGAATCCACCAATAGATGATGCAAGAAGAAAAATAGGAAGTATCATGACCAAACATGGCCAGCCTTCTATAGCAAAAGCCAGCGTAATTAAAAAGAAAACAAATACTGGTATCCAGGGCATATAAAAGCAATAATAATTGCTTTTCACCTTTTCTTCCGGTGATAGATAAACTGTTAATATGCCTATGATAGAAGGTAATAAAAATAAGAATGTTTTTGACATCATATTAAAAACACCTGCCCAGGTTGACTCACCAAAAACAAATCTTAACAGTAAAGCATAAACTGTCGGTACAGCAATTATTTTTAACACCGTAGTACGTTTTTTCCGATCCATTGTTGCATGCGTTTTTTAGTATCCAATCTTCTAAAGTATTGCACTATGATTGTACTCTAATATTTCATCAAAGGGCTTACCATTCAATCAACCCCAAATCATTCTTGTTCTTATTCAATACCCCATGAATATGGATTGCCTCTTTTTCGTTGGTTGCAACAATCTCCAGTGATGCCATATTACTAAGCGCTTTTTGCAATTCATCCGGCGAATATTTCCATAAAGCAGCAGGTATCTTGGTGAATAACAGTTTGGAAAAAAAGATTGCATTCATGTGTTGCTTCATGGCAACCGAAGGGTAGTTTGCAGCAGTAATTTTTAATTGGCTATGCGTTGTACTGCAATATGATTTTACAAAAGGCATTGGCGTAAACCAATCGCCGGCAGCGGTCTTTTCCAATTTGCCGTTGCCATTCAAATATTGGTAAATGCCGTCTGCATTTGGCCCGTTGATAACAAAATCAAAAGCCGGCTCTTCTACCTTATTTACCACTACTTTTTCAACGGGATTAAAATTGTCATCATAAGTATAACTGATAGCAGAATCGATACGGGAACGTATGCTTTCAACTGTTAACTGATAAGTTTTATTGGTAGGCAATAGTAAAGAATCAATATTAACATTGAGCGCCCTGGAAATACTGCTACTGATTGAATCAGGTATCAAATTGGCAGGCAGTGAGGTGAATGCGAGGTTGCAAAGGGAGCTGTCGTTATATAAAAATGTAGCCGAAGCAAATTGTTCATCCTTCATTGGTTTTACAATTGCATCGATCCAGATTTTAGTGTTATCAAAGTTGGCTGTAATGAGCTGATCGTCTGTAAAAAAAGAATTGCGGTTTACCTGTACCGACAAATGGCTGGCTGCATCAATGTTCTTTTTCAACCGCTCTTTACTGATGTATATTTTTTGTGTGAACAGTTCTGTAGCAACAGCCTGCAATGCACTGTTATTGGCACCTGCGGCATGACTTACTAAAACCCGGTTGGCATCCTCTATAAACGCCAGTTGCAGTTCTCTGGAAAAGTAGGAATTAGTGCCGCTTTTTTCAAACTGATATTGTTGCAGGCCTTTATTAAAATCTTCCCGGTCATTTATTTCCAGCACCGTGTACCAGGCATTCCATGATTGGCCGCTGCTGTGAAAAGCAAACACATAATCCGGGATCTTCACCATATCATCAAAACCTACCTTATCCTTCTCTTCTTTTTTTGAACTGCTGAATTTCCATTTGCTTGGTGAAGTGATGATATCCCAGATAACAGTATTGGTAACTTTTTTTACATCAAGTGCAATAACACAATCCGCTGAAGCTGGAACAACAGTTTTGGAGTAGGTTTTATAAAACAGTTTAAAATATCCTGATAGCAGCAGGGATAGTAAAATCAATAATGCCCATTTCTTTTTATTCATTTATAAAAAGCATTGTATGTTTATTCAACCAAAGGAGATTAATAGGTCTACTAAACAAATCTCTACAATTCTCAACTTTCTGACCACAATAAAACTCTCAGTGTTGGCCTCGAATAAAAAGTGCTATAAATTTTTCGCATTAGCCGTTAAAAAATCAAGG
>CAXTPJ010000603.1:0-3002 GCA_964245855.1 uncultured Ferruginibacter sp.
TGCAAAATTCACCAACGGCATGCATATCTAATAAATTACCGATTTCGTTGTTGGCATGCAGCAACGTAACCAATGATTTTTGCTCCGTGGAAGCCAGTAATTTTTCAAGGTCATCGAGGTCAACATGTCCATTGGGCAACAATCTTACAAAGCTCAATTTTGCCTGGCCTGTTTTAGCCAGATGCTCTACCGTATGCAGGGTGGCATGGTGTTCAATTGCCGAAGTAATAATGTGTTTGCAGCCAAGGTCATGCACCGATGCAAGGATTGCTGTGTTGCTGCTTTCTGTTCCGCCACTGGTGAAAAATATTTCTGCCGGATGGGCATTTAAAATTTTGGCTACGCTCTTTCTCGCCTGTTCAATCGCCATCCTTGTTTCCCGTCCATAAGAATAAATAGATGACGGGTTGCCAAACTTTTCTGTCAGGTAGGGCATCATAGTATCCAGCACCTCTTTATCGAGGGAAGTGGTTGCCGCATTGTCGAAATAAATCCTCATAGCCCCTGTCCCCTAAAGGGGAATATTTTTATATTAATGTTGTGTTCTTTCCGAAAATGAAAAATGACTTTAAACAATAAAGCACCTGCCTTAAACCCCTTCAGGGGATGGGGGCATTACATTACTTCACTGATATCTTTCATTAATCTTTTAGCAATATTATCTGCCGTTGTTTCAAAATTACTTTCTGCGTAAATGCGGATGATGGGTTCGGTGTTACTGGTTCTTAAATGTACCCAGTCGGTATCAAACTCAATTTTTAATCCATCCTCCGTATTGATCGGCTGGTTCTTGTATTTGTCTTTGATCTTTTCAAACACCGTTTTCACATCCACATTCTTTTCCAGCGTTATTTTATTTTTGCTCATAAAATAATCCGGGTAAGTATTGCGCAATTGTTTGATGCTTTTTTTACTGTTTGCCAGGTAGGTTAAAAATAAAGCGATGCCAATTAACGCATCCCTTCCATAATGCAAATCCGGCACAATGATGCCGCCGTTTCCTTCGCCGCCAATCACTGCTTTTACATCTTTCATTTTTGTTACCACGTTCACTTCACCTACTGCACTCGGAAAATATTGGCCGCCGTTTTTTTCCGTCACATCTCTCAACGCACGGGTGCTGCTCATGTTAGAAACGGTATTGCCTTTTCTTTTGCTCAATACATAATCTGCCACCGCCACCAGTGTATATTCTTCGCCGAACATGGTGCCATCTTCGCAAACAAAACACAACCTGTCAACATCCGGGTCAACAGCAATACCCAGGCTGGCATTGTGTTTTACCACTTCCGTACTCAACTGCGTTAAATGTTCCGGCAATGGTTCCGGGTTGTGTGCAAACTTACCGTTCACTTCTTCATTCAATACCACAATATCTTTTACGCCCAATGCTTTCAACATGGCCGGCACAGCAATAGCGCCTGTGCTGTTAACAGCATCTACCACCACTTTAAATTTTGCTTTTTTAATGGCAGCAACGTCAACCAAATCATAATTCAGTATGGCATCAATATGCTGTTGCAAAGAGTTATTGCCATTGATTACACTACCCAATTTATCAACCGAAACAAAAGTAAAATCTTCTTTAGCAGCAATGTCCAGCACCTGCAACCCCTGCGCCCCATCAATAAACTCTCCTTTGCCGTTCAACAGTTTTAAGGCGTTCCATTCCTGTGGGTTATGGCTTGCCGTTAGTATGATACCACCGGCAGCTTTTTCAAACACTACGGCCATTTCTACCGTTGGGGTAGTGCTGTAATCAAGATCGATCACATCCAGTCCCAATGCATTCAGTGTACTGATCACCAGGTTTTTTACCATGGCACCGCTGATGCGGCCATCCCTGCCTACAACAATTTTATTGGCCGCTTTGTTATTGCCTTCATTTTCTTTCAATAATAAAGTGCCGTACGCTGCGGTAAACTTAACTACATCCAATGGAGTAAGGTTGTCGCCGGTTTTTCCACCGATAGTACCCCTGATGCCTGATATACTTTTGATCAATGCCATGCTTAATTTTTTAATTGCTGGCAAAGATAAACAACAGCAACCTAAAAGCGGTATACGATAAAGCGAAAATGGAAACGTTTGCTTTGAGAAGAGTGAATAAGCCTTTCATTGTTGAATCAGCTTTTTTCAATGTTAAGTGCATTTATCATCTTCGATGATATATCTAGAATACATTTTTTGTTTACAGGCAGTTGTTTTTCATTGCAGCTTCATTGGCGTCGCACTTTTGATCTCCGGATTTTCAATGCAGCTTTAGCCTGCTGATTTAGTTACTTCAACAATTAAAAACACTTTTGATTTTATGGTGATTATAAACAAAATCGCTCACAACCTTTACTATTCAAATCTTTCACTTAAAAAATTACCTTTGCCGCAAAACACAACTGT
The DNA here is from genome assembly GCA_964245855.1 of uncultured Ferruginibacter sp. GTDB lineage: Bacteria > Bacteroidota > Bacteroidia > Chitinophagales > Chitinophagaceae > Ferruginibacter. Next base: position 2,398 of record CAXTPJ010000603.1, read on the forward strand.
ATGTGGTTAAATAATATTTTAGAAACGATTGGCAACACGCCCCTGATTAAATTAAACAAGATCACCAAAGATTTGCCCTGTACGGTACTGGCGAAAGTAGAATACTTTAACCCAGGCAACAGCATTAAAGACCGCATGGCTTTAAAGATGCTGGAAGTGGCAGAACAGGAAGGCAAGATAAAACCCGGCGGCACCATCATTGAAGGCACCAGCGGTAATACGGGTATGGGACTGGCATTGGCGGCCTGCGTAAAAGGATACAAATGTATTTTTACCACTACCGATAAACAGTCGAAAGAAAAGGCAGACATTTTAAAAGCAGTTGGCGCAGAAGTAATTGTTTGTCCTACCAACGTTGAACCGGAAGATCCACGCTCCTATTATTCAGTAAGTAAAAGACTGGCAACTGAAGTACCCAACAGTTGGTATGTAAACCAGTATGATAACCTTGCCAACCGGCTGGCACATTACGAGCAGACTGGCCCTGAAATTTGGGAGCAAACAGAAGGAAAAGTAACGCACTTAGTGGTTGCTACAGGAACCGGCGGCACCATTGTAGGGACAGCTCAATACCTGAAAGAAAAAAATCCCAATATAAAAATAAA
>CAXTPJ010000604.1:0-3002 GCA_964245855.1 uncultured Ferruginibacter sp.
CTGCGGCGCCAGCCTTGCAAAATAAGCATTGGGAAAAGCCAGCATGATGTGCAGGTGTTTGCTGTAAGGCAGGTAATTCAAAAATGCTAAAATGCCAATGATGTGCAGCCACCAGCAAGTACGTTCTATAACAAATAAAGTACTGGCTGAAAAATTTTCGAAAACATTTGATAACAAACCGCTGAAAACAAAACTGCCGGTATCATGATAATGTTCGGCGCCCTGCAGTTGTAATGCTCTGTCTGTAGCATTCATGGAAAGGAAAAGGCACATGAGAACGATCTCGGTTATTAAAATATAATTCGCATCGCTGCGTGGCCAGCCGTCCAGGTCTTTACTGATAAAACGTTTTAATTTAATGATATTCCTTCTTGCCAAAAAAATGGCGCATACTACAATAACGCCGGCCGCCAATATTTCAAAAAAGTTGATGAGGAAGGTATAGAAACCACCCAGTAAAGGAAAGAACAAGCGGTGTGTTCCAAAAATGCCGTCCAATATAATTTCCAGCACTTCTGCATTGATGATGATAAAGCCTGCGTAGATCACCAAATGCATTACCGCTACCAAAGGATTTTTAAACATCTTTTTTTGTCCGAGTGCCAGCAGCGCTAAATTTTTCCAGCGAAGTGGTTTATTATCCGAAAAGTCTTCGTCACGCCCAAGCAAAATATTGCGGCGTATCTGCATAATATTTTTAGCAAACAACCATACGGCGGCGCCGAGTACGGCAATGAAAAAAATTTGAAACAGCAAGTGCATACGTTGTAGTTGAAGTGGCTAAGGTAATAGTTTCCATTCTAAACCACTCAACTTCTAAACAATTATATACTTGCTGGATTGTTGATTTGTTGCTAATTTTCAACTTTTAATATGAGTAATGTGAACAACGAAAAGAAATATATTTTATCCAGGGAAATTGCACGGAAAAAATTGCAACGCATAGCGCTGGAACTGACAGAACGCAATTACAACGAACCGCAACTGGTGATGGTTGGCATTAAAGAAAACGGAATTGTAATCGCTGATATTATTGCCGGATTTTTAAAAACGTCTTTTAAGGGAGAGATCATTGTAACAGCATTATCGCTTGATAAAAAGCAACCTTCCAATATCAACATTGAGCCGCCATTCGACTTTAATAATAAAGTGGTGATATTGATTGATGATGTAGCCAACAGCGGCCGTACCATGCTGTATTCATTAAAACCATTGTTGGAAACCTATCCTAAAAAAGTGCAGACCGCAGCGCTGGTAGAACGTACACACAAATCTTTTCCTATTGGATTGGATTATGTTGGCTTGTCTATTTCCACCACACTGGATGAGCATATTTATGTAGAAGTAAAAGATGGGGAGGTACTGGGGGCATGGATGGAACAACAATAAACTGGTTACTTTTTTAACCTGTTTAATTTTTTGTCAGGGTTTTGACTGGCGTGAAAACGCTGTAAATAATAATTGTTTCTTCCTTTGTTTCCATAAACAACAACGAAAGGGAATTTTATAATGCAGCCTGCCGAAAGTTTTTATATGCTTTTTTATAAGTTTTAGGATTACCAGTAATGCTTATTAATATATTTTCTAATTGCTGAATAAATCGTTTTTCAAGTCCTTCAATGGCCATTGCATAAAAATCAGCAGCCTCAATAATCTCTGTTTTTGCCTCCTCTTTTATTTCTATTTGATAAGGCATCATTTGGTTTTTAAAGCAGCCTTTTTAACGCTGGCCCAGGAATAAGATTTGCTTATTCCTTTTTCATGTTTTTCTTTCCGGATATCGAGTTCTCGTTTCATTTCGGATGTAAGTTCAAAATCAACTTCATCCGCTTTTGTAGATACAATGGTATAAACAGCTTCTAAAAAATCTTTGTCCTCTACATCATTGATCACTTTCGTTATTTGTTGCCGTAATAATGTGGCTGTCATAACAAATATTTATTTCTTAAAATTACATATAAATTTCTTTTTAGCCATTATGCTATCTCAAATCAAAATATAATACCTTCATTTTCCAAAAAAATTAAACTAAGATATGGACGCTGCTATTCAACAAAAAATTGACACCTGGTTGTCGGGAAATTATGAGCAATCAGTAAAGGATACCATTACAAAACTGCAAACAGAAAACCCGGATGAACTAGCCGATGCCTTTTATAAAAACCTGGAGTTTGGAACCGGCGGACTGCGTGGCATCATGGGCGTTGGCACCAACCGCATGAACAAATATACAGTAGGAATGGCTACACAGGGTTATGCAAACTATTTAAAAAGCTGCTTTGGCGAAGGCAATGTAAAAGTGGCCATAGCCCACGATTGCAGAAATAACAGCCGCTTTTTTGCTGAAACAACTGCCAATGTTTTTGCTGCCAATGGCATTAAAGTGTACCTGTTTGAAGACCTTCGCCCAACACCAGAATTGAGTTTTGCTATCCGCCATTTTGGTTGCCGGGGTGGGGTGGTATGTACTGCTTCGCACAACCCGAAAGAATACAATGGCTACAAGGCTTACTGGGATGATGGTGCTCAAATGGTGGCGCCACATGATGTGAATGTAATTAAGGAAGTAGAAAAAATTGCATCGGTAGATGATGTAAAATGGACCGGCGGTGAAGCAAATATCACCATCATTGGAAAAGAAGTTGATGTGCTGTACCTTAATATGGTAAAAGGTTTAAGCGTTTATCCTGAAGTGTGTGCTGCCCAGCATGACCTTAAAATTGTGTACACACCAATACATGGCACCGGTATTAAATTAGTGCCGCAGATTTTGGAAAAATTTGGTTTTGATAATGTGCATATTGTTAAAGAACAAAGTACACCGGATGGTAACTTTCCAACAGTGGTATATCCTAACCCCGAAGAAAGGGAAGCCATGAGCATTGGCCTGAAAAAAGCCCAGGAACTGGATGCGGATATTCTATTAGGCACTGATCCTGATTCTGACAGGGTAGGCATTGGCGTTAAAAATACCAAGGGCGAATGGGTATTGATGAATGGCA
>CAXTPJ010000605.1:0-2994 GCA_964245855.1 uncultured Ferruginibacter sp.
AAATATCTTCTATAATAAGATGAATACCTCAACCTTTTAATACAACAAATAATTTAATTGCAGTAAAAAGAGTAACTACCGTGCATCAAAAAGACTTTCAATATAAAGGTCATCGTAATTCCTATACAGAACTCAATGAAGTTTATTTTTGGATCATTACTATCAACAAGTGGCAACATTTATTAGCAACGGAAGAAAACAAAATGATTGTGACCAACAGCTTGCAATGGTTGGTTCAAAAAGCACTGGTAAAAATATATGGCTATGTTACTATGCCAAATCATATTCACTTAATTTGGGAGCGGTTAAGTTGAACGGAAAAGAGTTTCCAAAAAATAGTTTTGAAAAGTTTACGGCAAAATCATTGGTCAATAAAATGAAAGCAAATGGTGATACGCTGCTACAGCATTTTAAAGTTAATGCTGTAGATAGGCAATACAATATTTGGCTACGGGATCCACTGGCAATCAAAATTTTCACGAGGTAAATGGCAGCGCAAAAACTAGATTACATGCATTTGAATCCTTTACAACCACATTGGCTTCTATCGAATGATCCCGCAGCGTACAAATTTTCATCTGCTAAATTTTATGAACAAGGTGTAGATAAGTTTGGATTGCTTACTCATTTTCAAGAAGCATTTTAGAAACCGGTCGGTGAAGACACCGACCTTGGAAATGAGTGCCGGTCGGTGAGGACACCGACCTCGGAACTTGATTTTTCATCTGCTAAATTTTATGAACAAGGGAATAGATGAGTTTGAGTTGCTTATTCATTTTCAAGAAGCATTTTAGAAACCGGTCGGTGAAGACACCGACCTTGGAAATGAGTGCCGGTCGGTGAGGACTCGGATATGAAAAAAACAACTGTTCTCAATTCTCTTTCAACCGGATGTACACCAATTTAGTACCGCCTTTTTCTGTTTCTCTTTTATCAATTTCAAACTGTGGCAGTGATTTAATGAGTGGCGTCAATTTTTGAAACCCATAATTCCTGGGATCGAAATTGGGCTGCTTCTTTAATATCGAATTACCAATATCACCTAAAAATGCCCAACCGTTTTCATCGGCTAAATCACTGATGGTAGTAGCAATTAATTTGAGCGTTTCTTTATTCAGTTTGTCAAAAGATGCTTTTTGTGCAGCGGGTTTGACAGCCTTTGTTTTTGATTCGATTGCTTCGGTTTCAATGGCCTCAAACATAGGGATGATCTCCATGTAAATGAATTTATCGCAGGCTACAATAAAGGGATTGGGCGTTTTCTTTTGCCCGATGCCGATCACTTTCATGCCGGCTTCTCTTAGCCTGGTGGCAAGCCTTGTAAAATCACTGTCGCTTGAAATAATACAGAAGCCATCCACTTTGCCCGAATATAAAATATCCATCGCATCAATGATCAATGCACTATCGCTGGAGTTTTTGCCACTGGTATAGCTGTATTGCTGAATGGGTGTGATAGCATTTTCAAGCAGCACATTTTTCCAGCCGGATACAGTAGGTTTTGTCCAGTCGCCATAAATTCTTTTAAACGTTGGCGTACCATATTTGGTGATCTCTTCCATCACGCCTTTGATATTGCTGTAAGGCACATTGTCTGCATCAACCAATACAGCCAATCGTATATCTTTTTGAAATTCCATCACACAATGTACTCTTTTTAGCTAACAAGTCTAACCGCCCCGGTCTGATTGGGAAGCTAAAAAATACGATGTCAATCGTTAATATTTATTACTATTTAAAGCAACAGGTAGTTAAACGCTGAATTTAAAAGGTGCATTATAACCCCAACATTTTATCCTTATTATGGCATTTTCAAGTTACAAAATTTAACACAAGCGTAATCTTAGTGCCGATAAGATGCCTCAATTTTACAGCTACTAAATCATATAGTTTTGAGCGCAACCATTCCTGATTTTTCTTTAAAAGATTTTGGCAAAAACTTTCAATGGGGCGTTGCCGTGGCAGCAACTCAAAACGAAGGTGCTGCTGATCTCTATGGCAAAGGCCCGTCTATTTGGGATGTTTATGCAAAGCAGGTGGGCAAAATAAAAGGCGGGGCCAGGCCAACAGTAAGCTGCGACTTCTACCATCGTTATAAAGATGATTTATTGTTGGTAAAAGCACTTGGCTTCAATGTATTTCGGTTCTCTATTTCCTGGGCCAGGATATTACCAGATGGTACGGGTAAAGTAAACAAGGAAGGCATAGCATTTTATCACAAGGTGATTGATGAATGTTTAAAGCTTGGCCTTACGCCATATATCACTTTATATCATTGGGACATGCCTTACGAACTGCAAAAAAAAGGCGGTTGGGCAAACTACCTTGTTACCCGTTGGTTTGGCCGTTTTGTTGGCATTTGCGCAGAAGCTTATGGCGACAAAGTAAAACACTGGATCGTTTTAAATGAACCGTTTGGGTTTATCACCTTAGGTTATATGTTAGGTAAACATGCACCCGGTAAAAGAGGGATGTCCAACTTTCTACCGGCCATACACCATGCAGCATTGGCACAGGCAGAAGGTGGCAGGATATTGCGTAAGCTGGTTAGCCAGGCACATATCGGCACTACTTTTTCTTTTTCGCAGATCATACCTTTTAGTGATAAAAAAGCAGACATAGCTGCTGCCAACCGCATTGATATTTTGATGAACCGGTTGTTTATTGAACCTGCTCTCGGTAAAGGGTACCCTAAAGATGATTCGTTTAAGTTTTTGGAGAAGCTTCACATGCACAACACCGCCTGGAAGTACACAGAGAAGATGCAGTTTGATTTTGATTTTATAGGTATCCAGTATTATTTTCCATTGGTGGTAAAGCACAATAATTTGATCCCCATCATACAGGCATCGGATGTAAAACCTGCTGCCCGCAAAGTGCCGTACACTGCCATGGGTTGGGAAGTGAATGCTGACAGCTTTTATAAAACCATTAAAAAAATCTGGTTGTACGGCGGCGTTAAAGAGATCATCATCACTGAGAATGGATCGTACT
>CAXTPJ010000606.1:0-2994 GCA_964245855.1 uncultured Ferruginibacter sp.
TATTGCTCCATTCTTTTTCAGGTAATACAGTCAATTATGAACATACTAATTGTTTAACGTTGTTTAAAAAGAAGCGAAGAATCTATTAACAAAAAACCCAAACTGCATATGTAAGAATTACTAATCAAATTTTCTTTCGCTCTTGTGTGGAAGATAATACCCAAATCCTTTTAGATTACAGTCAGGAAAAATCGGGCATGAAATTGCTATACGCTTAGCAACTTTAACCAATAACATTGTATGTCTACAAAATATCCGTTCTTCATCAGGACTACTGTAATACTATTTGGAATTATTTTATTTGTTTTCGTTTTATCCCAATTAGGTAATATTCTTATCCCATTGTTATTTGCAGCAATGCTGGCGGTGTTGCTGAATCCGTTTTGCAACTGGATGATGAATAAGAAAATTCCGAAGATACCTGCGATCGCTATTAGCCTCATCATCGCAATGACAGGTGTTTTGATTCTTGCCTACTTTGTAAGTTCTCAACTGGCCAGCTTTTCATCTGAATTGCCACAATTGAAAAAAAGAGGGTTAGAGTTGTTTCAAAACCTTCAGCAAACGCTTGATAAAAAAGTGGGCATTAACCTCGATAAACAAAATCAATGGTTGATGAATGCCAAAGGAAAACTGGAACCGATGGCAGGCAGCGCTGTTTCCGGATTGTTAGGCATTTTATCCATGCTGTTCTTATTGCCGGTTTACATGTTCCTTTTTCTTTACTATAAAACTTTACTGATAAATTTCCTGTACGATGTTTTTGCGCAGGAAAACTCTAAAGAGGTTGGAGTAGTATTATCCCAAACCAAACAAGCCATACAAAGTTATATGTCGGGATTGCTCATAGAAGCGCTGGTTGTAGCTGTGATGAATTGCATTGCGCTGATGTTACTGGGAATAGACTATGCCATACTGGTGGGTATCATCTGTGCCTTGCTGAATATGCTTCCTTATATTGGTGGCATCATTGGCATAATGATCCCTGTATTAATTGCAACCATTACCAAAGATGGTTACACCACACAATTGTGGGTAGTAGCAGCTTATCTTGTAATCCAGTTCATCGACAATAATTTGCTTATGCCTTACATTGTTTCCTCAAAAGTGAAGATCAATGCACTCATGTCTATCATCATCATTTTATTGGGGGGTGCATTGTGGGGAATTTCCGGAATGTTTTTATCAGTTCCTTTTATCGGCATATTAAAAGTAATATTCGACCGTGTTCCGGAGTTAAAACCCTGGGGCAAACTTTTTGGTACAGAAGAAACAACAAAGAAAATGGGCAGGAAGAAATTTACCGCCCAGGTAGCCTGAGCAGGTATGCCGCACCGTTAAATCACTATCATTGACGGAAGGGCGAATGATTTTACCATTAAAGCAGGCATTGGTAGAGGCGTTACTGATGCAATTCAAAGCGCTATCCGTAAACAGTCTTTTCCGCCAAATACAGGGCCTTTATTTTTTCGAATGACAATGCACTTTGTAACGGGTGGGTCTTTTCAATACAGTTTCCCTTTGATGACCTGGGACTAACTCACCCGTTGCTTCATGGCTTCATATAAGATGACGCCGTTGGCTACTGATACATTAAGCGATTCAAAATCACCGGTCATGGGTATCTGGAATTGTTCGTCGCAGATCTTCATCAATGCAGGATATACACCATGTTCTTCTCCACCCAAAACAATGGCGCAGGGTTCTGCCAGTTGCAGGTCGAATAATTTTTTCTCTGCTGTCATTTCACTTGCAAATACTTTGATGCCGTTGAGGTGCAGTTCATCTACTGCTTTCATTAAACTGTTTACCCTGCACACAGCCAGTTTTTCCAAAGCGCCGGCAGAAGTTAGTATGGCATCTTCATTCAATGCCCCAACACCTTTTTCAGGAATGATGAGTGCATGAACGCCAAAGCAAAAGGCACTGCGGGCAATGGCGCCAATGTTGCGGATATCGGTGATGCCATCGAGCATAACAAACAACGGCACTGCCCCTTTTTCCACTACAAAAGAAATTACGTCCTGCAGGTTTTGATATTGTATTTTGCTGATAACGCCTACACAACCTTCGTGGTTGCTTACGTTGAGGCCGTTCAATTTTTCAACCGGCACTTTATTGATGGGCACCAGGTGCTTTTCTGCCAGGGTACGAATGGTGTCAACTACTTCGCCATGAACAGTTGATTGCAGGTAAATGCGCTCTAACTGTTTGCCGGCCTGCATTGCAGCAATCACTGCCTGTCTTCCAACGATCAATGTATTCTTCTTAGGGCGCTGTTGCTGGTTCCTGAAATTTTTCATCTTTATCGTGATGTTATTGCCAGATACTGGCTTAATTATTAACTTTATTTAAGAACGAATTGCCTGCATTGATCAACACCGGCGCATTCACTGCAAAGGGAGGCTGATCAAGGCCAAAATCAACCGGGTTGATCACAAAGCCAAATGCTGCCCTGCCGGGAAACTTTTGTACAGCCCCGTTATTGGAAGCCGGTGCATCCCGTATAATGATCAAGGTAACAGTTATGACCTGTTTTTTTGAAGCGCCATTCAGGGTGCAGTTGATTTCCATATCTGCACTTTTCCCATTGTCGGAGATGGTTAAAAAATCCATGTTGTTGATAGGAAAAGTACCTTCCATTTTTAATTCAAGCTGCCCTGATCTTTGGATGGAATCTGCAACATCTTTGCTGGCAATAATTCCAATCATATCTATTATACCTTTAAACTGCTGCGAACTGCTGTTCAAAGAAAATACACCGGCAGCAGGAGGAAGCATATTCAGGCTATCGCCATTTCTTAAAGAGAGTGCAACCGGGCTGGTAAGCAAACCCTGCCCCTGCTGGGCTGAAACGTTTAAAACAATGAAGCATGATAACATGATCATTGCAGAAGCAATTATTTTTTTGACAGCAGGTAACAACATACAAAAAGGTTTAGTGGGTATGATCATGGTTTATCTTACCAAGATAAGTATAAATTCAAACAGGCT
>CAXTPJ010000607.1:0-2990 GCA_964245855.1 uncultured Ferruginibacter sp.
TCACTACATGCACTTTCCCAAACCTAACCCTTGGCATGCGGGCTTTACAACCTTGTGCCCACCAGCAATGCTGAAAAGTAATACTCAGTTTTCCCCTGTCTCCGGTGGCATCATCGCCTGAGCCGATCAGGTTGCAAAACCTATGATCATTTGATCCGCCAGGGCCGCCGGCGATGGGTGCTTTGTTGTAAATAAATTTGCACCAGGTTACGGCGATAAAATCTGATATGTTTTTGATGTCCAGGTTACCATCCAGCCCATCCTGGAATTCGCAGTGGTCTACCCATACATTGGTGCAATTATCCAGTGTCATATTATCCCATCCATCTGTGTCGTATGCGCCGGGGCCTTCAAAAATGATGTTCCTGAAAATGATATTACTGCATCTTTTTACATACAGTATCCCGGAACCGTTCTGTGTAAGATCGCCCGAAACTAATTTGGCACCTGCTAAGCCAATGATCGTTTTGCCGTTTTGATCCTGCAACGTTATTCGCCCTGCAGTAGGAATGGTGATCACTCCTGAAATGTGTATCACTTTTACGGAGGATGAAGAAATGGCTGTTCTGAGAGCGGTGTAATTGCTTACAACAGTTGGCGTTGCATTGCCGCCGCCCGTGGTACCACCGTTTTGTGTAGCCCATCCAACAGGGGCACATTCATCTTGTGAAAATGTTTTTATTGTTAATAGCAGCAGGCAGGCAAGCTGTATCCATCTCTTTGAAAATATATTCACTTCGTCTGATTTATAGCTATGCCCTGCATCGGTTTGTTATTGCAGTAAAAAGTATCGGGAGGTATAATCTTAATAACAGGTGATTGGTGGCAAGCCGGCAAATAATTGATCGTTTATTCTTTTACTGCAATTTAAAAAAAGTGCAGCGCAAGCGGTTTTTTATTTATGCAAACGATGCCATAGTTCAGAGGAAAATAGCGGGAAGCTAAGGGCATAAAAAAACATCCATCATAACCTTTTTGTATTACGATGGATGTTTACGAACAGGTTTTTCAGGAGTTATATTTTACTTTTACAACCAGTTTTTTTATTGGCCCTTCGCCGATCATAGGCCCATGTACATCATCAGGAAAAAAAATAGCGAACTGGCCAGCCTTTAGCTGAAATAAGGTGTCAGGCTCTGTTGCAAAAATGGTAACGTCTTTATCCGGGTTATAAGGAGTAGTAATGTTGGTGCATTTTTTTCTTGGCTTCCAGCCAATGGTTTCACTACCGGAAGGGCATACCTGTATATCTATATAATTGTCATGGGCTTCATACTTTGCCTCTTCCATTTTTACACCATCCTTAAGCGATACAGCAGCATGGATATTGTGGCCATCAATAGGGTATTTGCCGGCTTCAATGGTAGAGAAATTGGTATGGTTGATGAACTGGAATGCCTGCGCAAAACTTTTATGCATATCAATGTAGCGGTAAGCATTTTCTAATGAATCTATGATCATAAATGAATTTTTAAAAAGCCCCTTCCCTGGCAGAGAGAAGGGGGAATTGAAATTGAACTCTATATTACAAGACAAAACCCATGGTTGAAATTCTGTGGGGGTTACAGAATTATCTTTGTACCCTGCCACTACCATCTCCCTTCACCAGTTCTTTTACATCACTCAATGTAGCATGGTTAAGGTCGCCGGGAATAGTATGTTTCAATGCAGAAGCGGCCACGCCAAATTCAGCAGCATCTTTCATTGCCATGCCGGTAACAAGCCCGTAGATAAGGCCGCTTGCAAAACTGTCGCCACTTCCTACACGGTCAACGATCCTTACTTCATATTTTTTGGTGTGGTAAAAATCAGTACCATCATACACCAATGCACTCCAGCCGTTATCGCTGGCGCTGTGGCTTTCTCTTAAAGAAGAGGCAATGAATTTAAAACCGAATTTTTCTTTCATCTGTTTAAACACATCTTTAAAGCCATCCAGGTTTAATTCGCCTTTGGTAACATCAGTATCTGCTGCTTTAAAGCCCAGTGTTGTATCTGCATCTTCTTCATTTCCGATGCATACATCTACATATTGGCAAAGCCTGCTCATCACTTCCCTTGCCTTTTCTTTACTCCACAATTTTTTACGGTAGTTAAGGTCAATGCTGGTAGTGATGCCTTTTGCTTTGGCAGCTTTTAATGCCGCTTCTGTTAACGCAGCAGCCTTGTCGCTCAACGCAGGCGTGATGCCGGTTGTATGAAACCAGTCTGCGCCATCCAGTATTTTATCAAAGTCAAATTCACTGGCATCAACATCTGCAATGGAAGCGCCGGCCCTGTCATACACAACCTGTGAAGCTCTCATAGAAGCACCTGTTTCTAAAAAATAAATACCAAGCCGGTCGCCGCCCCTTGCAATAAATTGGGTATCTACACCATAGCGGCGCAGGTGATTGATGGCTGATTGCCCGATGGGATTGTTGGGTACTTTGGTTACAAAGGTGCCATTTTCGCCATAGTTGCAAATAGCCGCCGCCACATTGGCTTCGCCACCACCATAGGTAACATCAAAACTATCGGACTGAACAAATCTTTTATAATCGGGGGTTGATAGACGGAGCATAATTTCTCCAAGCGTCACTACTTTTTTTGGCATAATCGTTACAGGATTTTTTTGTTAAAGCTTTATCGTATGGAGTTCAAAAGTCTGTGATTATTTTATAAATAACTACACTTTGCGTATAATTAATTACGCCATCGTTTGCGTAGAAAAATGAACAGGTGCCAGCTAATTAAGGTAACATTGTACAACGATAAAACTGCATTATGAATACAAAAGAACAGTTGCTCCAACTGGTACCGGCACAAGGTATGCTGCCACTTTATTTTAACAAAGACACACAAACGAGTATTGAACTTTTAAAGGCTTTATACAGCGCAGGCATCCGCACGGTAGAGTACACCAACCGGGGAGAAGCGGCACTGGCGAACTTTAAGGAAATGAAAAGAGTGTGCGAGACAGAATTGAAAGGTATGTACCTCGGTGTAGG
>CAXTPJ010000608.1:0-2976 GCA_964245855.1 uncultured Ferruginibacter sp.
CTTTTATGTGTTTGATGAAAAACTGAAAGAAACTTTTGCCTGGGCAGCAGAAAATGGTGTGCCGGTATTAAGCCATTGCAATTACCTGGGCGGTATTTTCACCAATGAAACAGCACATGTAAAAGCAAACCTTAATAGTGTTGATGTTTACACCGGAAAAAGATATGCGGACAATTTTCCGGCATTGCCGCCACCTGCTTATCAGCAAAGCAGTGGCTTTTTTAAAAAACTGCTCAGGCAAACTGGTACCTACAGCAATAAGAACACCTGTTCTTATTTTTTAGAACCGGCCAGCTATGAAACAATACTCCAATTTTTCCCTGCGCTGAAAATCTGCCTGGCACATTATGGCGGGGCCGATCACATACTGGATGAAGCAAAAGGGTTGATAACATCGGAAAAACTATTTGGCATGAAGCAGGAAAACTGGTGCAGGCAAATAAGAGACCTTATGTTGAAATATAATAACCTGTACACGGATATTTCTTATGCTGTGGCAACAAAAGATACACACATACCTGTTTTGAAAGATGTGGCAACACCCGGCATTGGCAGCCGCATTATGTATGGCACAGATTTTTTTATGACAGAAAGGGAGATGGAAGAAAGGGAAGATTATGCAGTATTTAAGGCTAATGCAGTGGCCCGGCAGGTGGGAAATATGAATGCGTGGGATATAATGGCTGCTATCAATCCGGGCAATTTTCTTCAAAGTAAATATTATCCATAAGAAGGATAGGTTTGGTTACAATACCGCACTGAATCCCTGCCAATAATGGTTGAAAGTATAAGACGTTCTCAAAATCTTCAAAATAAAAAATATATGGATTCAAATGCCTCCAGTTCGCAAACACATTCCGCTGCTGCGGCTACAGGTACAGACCGGGAAGTTAAACGCTATGAAAGGAACAGGAAAATAATAGTGGCGCTCACCTTAGCTTTTACAGTTTTATGTATGGCAACCATCTGGGCAAAATATACCTATGCTACCGTTTCCTACAAAGGCTTAACCGGTCCTGAAAAGCTGGGAGGCAAAATTGCAACAGACAGTAGCGGCAATAGCATAATTGCTACCATAATAAGTGATTCAACGTTCCGGTTTATACTCAGTAACGACAGCGGGTTACATTTTGAAGCAATGGGTTCATCTTTTATCTATAACTCGCCAATTGAGCAAATTGCTTTTGCGCCCGATAACAAAAGCATCATTGCAGTAACCTACGATGGCCTGTATATTAAAACGGCTGATAACGACAGCTTTTTTCATATACCGTGTAAAAATGATTTGGGGTTATTTGAGAATGTGAACGGTTTCACATTTGTACCGCATGCCGACAGTGTGTATGTATATGGAGGGGGATCTAACAAAAAAGGAACATCCATTTTAGCTTTCAACTACAAAAAACCGTCAAAATTAACACTATATAAAATTTCCGATATAAGCTGGGAGGTAAGCCAATTGGTATTTAGTAAAGCAGGGATTATAGCAGTTGCAAAATCATCCATAGAAAATAAAGGAACCAATATAATATTCCGTGGATTGAAATTTCCCGGTTCTGTAGACTATACAGTTGATGAATTTCAAAAGATTTCTTTCATAAACAATACAAACTTTGATACAGCAACAGCTGCCGCTATTGCAGATTCTCTTGCTGCTGCTGCTGATACAGCCCGTGTAACAATAGACACTACATTGAAAGCAATGGATACAGCAAAAAAAGCAGATACCGCTGCATTCAAGTATTAAGTTATTTGTCAATTAAATAACTAATTAAAATGCACAAAAGATGAAACAGGTTTTTAGATATTACTTTTCATCTCTTTTTTTTATTGCTGGCCAATTAAATGCAGCTGCACAAACAATACCGGTTTCAAATGATACACTTGAAGCACCATACTGGATGGATATATATGCAATAAAGACCTTTTCGAGGCCAGACTGGAGTAGTTCAATTCTTTTTTGGAAACCATATTCCGGACAGGGAATTTCAATAGTTAAAGAAATAAATAAAAATGTAAATTGGGATTTGGAAAGATCCGGGTTTCCTTATTCGGAACAGCTTACTGAACTTGCGGCATTAGACTCAACTAAAAATCTAACGGTCTTTTTTTATAGCCATTATTTAAACTACATCTATAATATAAGCGAAATTGAAAATAAAGAAATAGTGGCTTTAGACTCCATTCCTGAAGCGGAGGGTATTCATGATCTTGCGCCAAATTCAAGCGGAGCAAGGTTTGCCAGCATAGAAAATGGCAAGAAAACATATCTTGTAAGAAAAGCAGCCGATGGGAAATGGGTTACTGTACCCGTAATATATTCTGCTCAACCCGATAAAAAAACTACAGCTATATTTTTTTGTGCGTAGCAGCAATGGTACTGATTGCATTGGCGTTCTTTATTTTCCAAAACTATAGAGCAAAGAAAAAAGCAGATTCTCAAGACCGGCAAACGATAAATTGGGAAGAAATACGGTTGTTTAAAGACAGCCCTTTGAGCCTTGCAGATAACCCGGAAACCACTGAAGTAGAAAATGCTGTACTGAGGATCATCGGTAATCCTAAAACGCCGCTGCCAATGTCGATCGTTGTCAATGGAACCTGGGGCAGCGGAAAGTCATCGGTGATGAACCGCATAAAAGAAACACTGGAAACCAATGCAAGTTATAAAGGCAGGTTTATCACCTCCTGGTTTAATGTATGGCACCAGCAAAACGAAACAAACCTGCTTAATGCCTTCCTTTTAAAAATAATCAATACCTACGAAAGAAAAATTTACCGCAACGGCATAGTCGATTCTTTAACTTTCAGATTGAAATTATTAAAGATCCGCTTTTTAAAATTGCTTTGGTACAAGCAGTTGTTAACCGTGCTGGCAGTTGCATTCTTATTGTTTTTTTTCTGTGTTTTTTTAGGCTGGTTCTTATTTCCTTTCTTTCCGGCAGCACTGGATTTTGCAAAACCCGTGTGCATCAA